>NZ_JADBTF010000270.1:0-6903 GCF_020246295.1 Microcystis sp. M090S1
CGATAGACGCTTGAAAATTTCGGGAGCGCAATGGAATGAAAGGAATGTACCTCAAGTTCTCAAACTTCGTTGTGCGTACCTGAACGGAACACTTTGAACGAGGCTTGGTACGTTTGTTCTGACAAAATTGACTTGCTCCCATAGCAAAATCCCTGGGCTTTTTCCGGTTATTTCACTAAATAGCTGCGCCATTGTGAGGCAACTTCTTCCAGTAAACGCCAAGTTTTCCCCTCGATCTGTCTTTGTAAATAAAGATCAAAATTGTTGTGTTGTTTGGTATCTTTTTGATGGGGCAATTGTAGAGTTAGATCGTAATCTCCCTGCAAGTGATAAGCGGGTAAATTGCCCACATAAAGCGGTTCCAGACTGGTGACATTAATTTTAGCAATTTTTACCTGCGGATCATCGATATGTAAAGATTGACTAAGGCGATCGGATGTGTGACGAAATTGTAATAAAAGGGCTTTGGCGACGATTTCTCCGTCGGGGGCAAATTCTTGCGGGGGAGTGACACTACCACAAGCAGTCAGGAAGACAAGGAAAATACTGGTTAAAAAACCGAGAAAACGGCGCATAGAATGATATTTTGAAAAAGAATGGCAGCGGGTTAAGAAGAATTAATTATGACTCAACCAAATGAGCGAGAGAATTTCAGCCAAGCAGAAACAGTGATCCGACTACAAGAGGCGATCGAGCAGTTAAATTCGATCGTTTACCAACTTAACACGGGAACGGGGACAGTGTTACCCCCAAAAGTTGCTGTTGATAATCTTCTTAACTCAACGCAACAGTTAGCCGCTGCTTTAAAACCAGATGAATTCGCAGAAGTTGAGCAAAGTTTAACCCCAGATTCTCCAATCGAAGCAGCGGAGGGAATCGACGATATTTTACCGGATTTCGAGCAGGTGGAAGGGTGGTGGACGACGATTTTGAGCAAAATTCGCCGACTTTTACCGGGGGGAATTAGCGAAAAAATTCCCGATTGGTTAATTACCGGCTTGTTAACAGGAAGTTTAGTCACTATCCTATTAGTAGCTGTGGTCAGTTTACCGAAAAATCCTGCGGAAATTGCCGAAAATATGCCTGAAGTTGTCTCTAGTCCTTCCCCGGCAGCCGGGGAAATTATCGAAACTCCTCCAGAATTAATCGCACCAGAGGCACCGATTCCCGTCCCGATTACCAAAGCAAAACCGCGATTAACTCCCGAACAAAGTTTAGTCGCAGCCATTCAAGCGGAAATTACCGATTTAACTACTCGTTATCCCGCCGGTATTATTTCTACCGTAGAAGCGGATTTTTTGGCTAGTCGTCTAGTAGTTATTTTGGGCGATAATTGGTATAGTCTGGAGGCATCACAACAGGATAAATTGGCTAATTCGGTTTTTCAACGTTGCCAAAGTCTCGATTTTCGCCGCTTGGAAATGAGGGATAACGAGGGAATTCTCCTCGCTAGAAGTCCCGTGATCGGCGATCGAGTGGTGATTGTCAATCGCACTCAACCCACCGCTGCCATCTCCTCTGGTGAGTAGTTTTCAGCGCAGGGGGAGGGAGTTCCAGACAAAGACAGCCTCAAGAATTCTCGCCAACCAGTCCGCTTTTTCCCCTCGCTGGTTAGATATCTAAATATACACAAAAATTAGTGATCCCTGACTTAACAGTGCTATAATTGGCTAGGTAAAATTTTGTAACGATTTTTAATCTTGAACCTACCCGATAGTCAATGCTTCCCCCCGCCCGGGTGGGCCGCAGCAATTTTGGTGCGAGAAAAATTGCTCCGATCCAACCCAACTCCCTTAAACCTTTCTAGGGTTCCCCTAACCGCCAAAATTTTGCCCTAACTACCAAGAATTAAGAGATTTCAAACTATACCATGAACTCTGTTATTCGTCAACAGCGAGCGCTGATCACCGGAGCCGGCAGCGGCATCGGCAAAGAAACCGCCCTCGCTTTCGCCAAGGCGGGAATTAATCTGGTTTTAATCGGTCGCGATCAGCAAAGATTGGCAACCGTGGCGGGAATGGCGGCAGATTTAGGCGTATCAGCCCAAGCTTACCCCTTAGATTTGGCAGATATCCCGGAAGTAGCTCCTAGTATCGCTAAAATCGCCCAAGAATCCGGACCGATCGATATCCTGATCAATAATGCTGGCATGGGTTACACAAACTCCTTGGCTGACACACCTTTGTCAGACTGGCAGCGGGTGATCGATCTCAATTTAACCAGTGTTTATCAGTGTGTGCAAGGAATTTTACCTGCCATGCGTCAACAGGGGGGAGGCACGATCGTTAACGTTTCCTCGATCGCCGCCGATAATTTCTTCCCTGATTGGGGGGCCTATAGTGTCAGCAAAGCGGGATTAGTGGCATTTTCTCGCATTTTAGCGATCGAGGAGCGGGCTAACGCCATTCGCATCACGATTATCATCCCCGGGGCTGTCAATACTCCCATCTGGGACAGCGATAGCGTCAAAGCAGATTTCGATCGCTCGGCCATGTTAACCCCGGATATCATCGCTCAGGCCATTCTGCAAGCGGTGTTACTGCCCAAACAGGCCGTAGTGGAAACGATGACCATTATGCCCAGTGCGGGGGCATTATAACCCGAAATACTTCTATTTATCAATCAATTCGCCTACAGGCCTCTTCATTATGACCATAGCTTCTTCTAACGGTTTAAACGGTAATTTAACCGACGCTATTCAAGCACGCGTGACCACTCGCCCCGATCGCAACACCCACAATGGCAAAACCGCTCAAATTCATCCAACTTCCGACGAAAACAAAGAACAGATGATGGATGCGGTCAGAAATATCCTGATCTCGGTGGGGGAAGATCCCGAAAGAGAAGGTTTATTAAAAACCCCCAAACGGGTGGCCGAAGCGATGCAGTTTCTCACCCAAGGCTATCAACAATCCCTAGAAACCCTCGTTAATGGTGCGATCTTCGATGAAGGTCATAATGAGATGGTATTAGTGCGCGATATTGACTTTTTTAGTCTCTGTGAACATCATATGTTACCCTTCATGGGGCGGGCCCACGTTGCCTATATTCCTAACCAAAAGGTGGTCGGATTAAGTAAATTAGCCCGCATTGTGGAAATGTATTCCCGTCGTTTACAGGTCCAAGAGCGCCTCACCCGTCAGATTGCCGAAGCGATTCAAGAAATTCTCGACCCCCAAGGGGTTGCAGTCGTCATGGAAGCAACCCATATGTGCATGGTAATGCGCGGGGTGCAGAAACCGGGATCCTGGACTGTCACCAGCGCCATGTTAGGAGTCTTCCAAGACGAGCAAAAAACCCGCGAGGAGTATCTTAACCTGATCCGTCATAAACCCAATTTCTTCTAGTCCCGGAAATGGGGAAATGGGGAAATGGGGAAATGGGGAAATGGGGAAATGGGGAAATGGGGAAATGGGGAAATTCAACTAAAACCCCAAAACCCCCCGCAACGCGCACGCAGTGACCACCCCAACACCCCAACACCCTAAAACCCTAAAACCCTAAAACCCTAAAACCCCAACACCCTAAAACCCAAAACCTTCTAACTGATCACTGATCCCTGAATTTTTGCAGTCGCTCTAGCAAGAGGGCGACTTTTTTGAGGTCTTTATCACCGGGCGATCGCTCAACGCCGCTAGACACATCAATACCCTGGGGGTGCAGCCGAGTTAAAGCTTCACTAATATTATCGGGGTTGAGTCCTCCGGCCAGAAACCAGGGCAAGGGGGGCGAAAAACTGGCTAAGGCTTGCCAGTCTAAGGTATGTCCCGTACCGCCGAGCAATTGGGGATGGTAGGCATCTAACAGTAAAGTATCGACGCTATTGAAGTAAATTGCCGACTTTTCCCAACTTTCTCTGTCTTTAATCCGTAAAGCTTTGATAATTTCCCGGTCGGGTAATAATTGCCGCAACCTTTGGCAATATTCGGGAGATTCTTTACCATGTAACTGCACACTTGTCAAGGGGGTTTTAATAATTATTTGCTGAATAATTTCCGGTTGCTCGTCGGCAAAAACCCCGATAAAATCAATTTTGTCGGGTATTGCGGCGATAATGGCGTTAATTTGCTCGATTTTGACGTAACGAGGCGAACTAGGTACGAGGATAAAACCTAAGGCCGTAGCTCCGCAAGTAGCGATCGCTCGTCCTTGGTCCGGTTGGGTAATGCCGCAAATTTTAATTCGCATTTAATCTTATTCACAAAACGTTACAAAAACTGTTAAGTATTCAAACAAAAAGCAGTTTCGGGTCAAGAGCTTTTTATAATGCCCTGTGATTAACAAAATCTTATCAAGACTGGAGCGCAAATGATCTCTTCCGCCTTACTTTTAGCCACTGCTCAAACCATTCCCTGGAATTTATCCGTCGGGATTACCATGACGTTAGCTAACCTAGTAGCGTTCGTTATCGGTTATTTTGCTATCCAAAATACCGGAGCAGGCCCTGCTTTACCCTTGCCGCAGTTAGCCTCGAAAAAAAGCTTCGGTCTGCCGGAATTATTGGCTACCATGAGTTTTGGCCATATTCTCGGTGCGGGACTGATTCTCGGTCTTTCTAACGCGGGTATTCTCTAATCAGGGATCAGTAATCAGTGACCAGTAAACCTCAGAGAGAGGAGCAAGGATCTGGTAGTCAGGAGAACTAAGCATAAAGAGATTTTAGGCAACTTCATCCCTATTTTTCCCATTTTTGAACTCTCAAAAGTTAATTATGTCAGAAGTCTAGTAATCGTCAAGATCCGGTGATTACTCTGGCTGCTGGCGAGAAAATTAAGAAAGCAGTGGCCCAAGTCGAAGCTGGATACTTTGCTGACGAAGAAGAAGCAGTATTGGCTAAATTAACCCATGAAAGTTAGATGGCTGCGGAAAGAAGGATCGAAAATAATTGGTAAATGCGAACGTTGCTAATCGCTTAATTAATCGTCAATATTGCCTCTAAAGTTAATCTCATAAATAAAGATTTCGTCTGTCTCCTTTTAACTCACCTTTAAGTTTTTTGATATCAAGTTCTTCAGGGGGATAAACGTTTTGAGTTTCAAGGCAGGTTTTGAGAATACCAATTTTAGTCAAAACAGATTTTCGGCTATTGGCATCTAGTTTCTCCAAAAATTTATTGGCTGATCTACTGATCCTGATCTTCACGATTAAACCAGCCTGTAATATCAACGAAGCCGTCGTCTTTGTAATCAACAGGATTAAAGGTTGCTTCTATGTCAGCTTGTTCTATATCATCAACATAGGGAATCAGCATCTCGAAGAATTTAAACCATTCTTCCCGCATAACTTCGCGGACGCTTTCCTTGATGATGGTTTTGAGCATTAGAGCATCTAAGGTGTTTGCCAGCTCCATATATTTTCCTCCAATCTACTTGAATTCTAGCAGCAGATCAAGAAAACGGGTTTCTTACAGCAGCTATCTTAATGATCAGGTAGGCAGTTTTCGTTTTGGGGAGTCGGTGGTCGATACCAAATTAGTTTACACTTCATCTTGATGAGCAACGCTGTACCCCGAACTGAAGTTAAATACAGCCAATAGATCATAAAATTTAGGAAGTTATTATGTTGATTTTTAAGGCTTTTTTGTCAGCCTGGTAAAATTTGGTTAAGCAACTAAGTAAAAGTGAGCGATCGATGCTAGAGAAAACACCGATGACGATGATGGATTTCTTTCGCAAAAGCGAAGGATTTTAGTTTTCTCAAGCTACTGTTCGAGGCAAGTCAAGAGATTGGGAGAGATTCAGGTAATCTAAAAATAGGCGGTTAAAGTGGGTCTTAGCTTACCTGATAACGTTCTTAAAATCTATCGGTGGCAAAAGTTACTTATTTTAGTTGTATAGCTACAGGAATGAGTAACTTTAAAAAGCTTTAGGTAGGTTTTTGGTTTCTGTAGTTAACCCCGATCCTCACAAACAAAGTCCACTACTCGATCGATTTCCCGGGATGAGCGGATGCGACGACTACCGCTGCCAAGTTCGCCACCACGACAATTAGCCCACCAACGCTCGCGACTGCCATTAACGATCGCATCAAATTCTCTAATTCTGCCACTATCATAATAACTGCGGCGATCAACGACAAAACGACCGATATTGGGGAGGCGAAATTCTTCGTAAACATTACCTTCCCAACCGCCACCCACATTACCGTCATGGTCGTCCATGCGTACCTCAAACTCGCCCCGACAACCATTTCTGACCACAATATTGCCGTTTTGGAAATCCCAATTACCCTCACAGGGAGCGGCGGAGCGAGTGCGGGTTAATCTTACTTGGGCCCATCTAGCGTTCACGGGACAGCGAGTAGTGCGACCGCTTTGACTTTCACAATTAATTCTCATGGTTCTGGCCGCTGCTGGCTCGCTCCCTAGGGGACAAATTAGCAATAAACCGAGACTAGATAATAAAATTTGGCGAAACATTGTCTTTATCTCCCAGAAATTCTCTAGTTTATCTTACAGGGGTATCAAGAAAATGAGTAGTAGTGCTTGAAGTGCGTTAATCAACAAAAAAGAAGGGTGATTTAACTTCACCCTTCCCCCTATTCGGTAAATTTTCTTGCCATCTTTAGAGAGCGTTACCGCGAGGTAATACTTCTTCAGGGAAGATAAAGTTTTCGTGGGGTTGGTCTTGGGGAGCCATCCAAGCTCTCAGACCTTCGTTAAGCAGAATATTTTTAGTGTAGAAGGTTTCAAATTCCGGGTCTTCGGCCGCTCTCAATTCCTGAGAAACGAAGTCATAGGCCCGGAGGTTAAGGGCTAATCCCACCACACCCACAGCACTCATCCATAAACCAGTCACGGGGACAAAGAGCATGAAGAAGTGTAACCAACGTTTGTTGGAGAAAGCGATGCCGAAGATTTGCGACCAGAAACGGTTCGCAGTGACCATGGAGTAGGTTTCTTCC
>NZ_JADBTF010000271.1:0-12240 GCF_020246295.1 Microcystis sp. M090S1
GCTTGTTGTAATACCTGCGATGGTACTTCGCTTAACCACTCATACTCTTTTTTTAAGGAAGGCAGCAGCTTAATTATTTCGTCTCTGCTTAATCCTTTTCCAGTTTGCTTGTAAGTTTCAGATGTCAAGTTTAGGGCGTAATTGTAAAACCATCTAGCACAGCCAAACGACTTGGCGAGCAAAACTGATTGCTCACTGGTCGGATAGATTCTGTACTTAAACGCTTTTAACATCTTGTTTACCAGACTATATTTACCATGGTAAACTATGCAAGGCTAAACTGTCAAGGATTTAATCGTGCTTCGCTGTTTTATATTGGTCGGGGTTTCATCCTGTCAGTACGAGGGTCTTCACCCCGACATTTTTGATAAATTATGAATTATGAATTGGAAGTGGGGAAGTGGGAAAGTGGGGAGCTTTTCAGTGATCAGTAAACAGTGAACTGATAACTGATAACTGATAACTGATAACTGATAACTGATTAACGGACATTTTGAGCGATAAAATCTTCGATGAGTTGTTCTAAAGCGGCCGAGGAGGCGCGGGTAATCAGAAAACATCTAAACTCCTGGCCTTGACTGAGATATTGGGAATAGGCCGCCTGTAAAAAAGGTTTATAGCCGGGGTTTTTGCGAATATACACCTCAAAAAAGGCCAAAGATAGGGAATGGGCGTAACTATCGATCACATAGGGTGCGGGCAGGGTAAGATCGGCTATGGATTCGATCGCTTCGTTAATTCCCGCGTCTAGTACCGAAAAATCGACGTGAGCTTGACCTTCAATCAGCGCTAAATATTTATTTTCGGTGTTGAGCAGGGGAAAAGAGCGCACCTGTTCAAAAATAGCGGGGGTAGCGGGATCGTAGGTTCCTGCCGCTACAAAAGTGGGAATTTCGATCTTAGCTAGTCCTTTAGCCCCGAAAATACTCCAATTAAACGGATTAACCGCAAAAATCGCTTTTATTCTCGGATCGCGAAAGTTGTATTCTTCTCGGGGTAAATCCAAAGCACGACACTGCAGCAAGAGGGAGACATTGAGAAAAGCTAATCTTCTTTGGCAGTCCCGTTGTAAATTCTCGAAATCGATCGTCGCTCCACCCACGGCTAAGGCTGTATAACCGCCGAAGGAATGTCCACCAACTCCCACATTATCTACATCTAATTGCCCCTGAAATTCCCCCGCGTTGCGTCTTTGCAATTCATCGATCACAAAAGATATGTCCAATGGACGATTGACAAATTCGTTGCTATCAAAAACCATCCCCGATAAACCGGCGAGCAGATTCTGCACCTGTAGGGTATCACTGCCGGGGTGTTGGGGCATGGCGACGAGATAACCGTAACTAGCCCAGTGTTCCGCTTGTCGGAGAAAATCTTCGGGACGAGAAGCTAAACCGTGGGAAAAGACAATAACGGGGGTTTTCTGGGTTAATTGCCCCTTGGGTTTCACAATGATTAGATAAAGTTCCCTCTGACGACGGCTATCGGTTAAATCCAGCCGCATTTGTTCTACTTGTCGCGGTCCCGGTTGTCGGGGGTCGGTCATGGCGGTAAAATTAATTTCACCAGCCTTTTTAGCTTCTTCTAAGGATAATTGCGCCACCTTTTCCGTGAATACTGTGGTCGCTTTCAGGACGATATCGATCGCCCTAGCTAATCTTTGCACTCTTGTCACATCAATCTGCATATTAGTGGGCAGATTACGCAGCAGGTTAAGAATAGTTACCCCTCCCGGTTCAAAAGCTGATTTAATTAGGGCAGAACGCAGAGCGAATTTACCATTAATACCCCCTTGAATGGTGATCAGTTCCCCTAAAAGGTTGAGGATATCTTCCCCCATTGTGGTGTTAAAAAAGCGCGAGATCAGGACGGGATTAATTTCTTTACTTGTGGTTAAAGCTTGACGAAATTCTCTTTGTTGTTCGGGTGTGGTATTACCTAAATATTGTCTTAGATTAGCGTCAATTCTGCCAGTCTCGACAAACTTTTCTAGGGAACTAATTTCTAGGGTACGACTAAAGGGCGGTAAGATAAAAGTGATTCTCTCGGCCGAGAGGACAGGAAAGCTAGTCAGTATCGTTCCCAAGCAACCAAGAGCGATCAAGCGACCAATTTTAGCTAATTGCAACAAGTTTTTCGGCTCCTTTTCTTTCTGCGATCCTATTCCCTCTGGATTATAACAGTAACCTTTCAGTTTTTAACCGTTTTCTTGCTTGACTATCAACAAAAATTATCAATTTGCCACGGTCGATAATCTTGACCTAGAATAACGGGTAACAAGTCTCGAAAATTCCAATCTCGCCGATTTCAAGCTACCTAATACCGGCGGTAGTCAATGATAACCGCTCACTGCTCATGGTTTAAGGGTAAAAATGCCAAAGTTGCCACTACTTTCACCCCAAATTCTTCCTCAAAAACAGGTTTTTTATAGTCTAAACTCCACAATTCTAAAGCACAATCATCTTCAGCATTATTGGGAAAAAGATGCAGATGTAGGGTTCTATATTCAGGATCGTACTTACATTCAATCTTTTTAATCGCTCCTATTTGTCGCCGATCTAAAGCCACAGCCAAGCGCAGTATAGCACTTAAATGTCTGACCATATACTGATAGTATTCAGTTAATTTCATAAAATCATCGTGCCTTTTCTTCGGCTTACTTTTGCGATGATAACGAGCGATATTAGCGATCACTTCTAACTCTATTTCCGTATAGCCCAACAGTTCACCATTGCGAATTAAATAATAGGAATGTTTATGATGGGCAGCATGACTAACATATAAACCACTATTATGCAGTATAGCCGCCGCCCATAATAAATCTTTAGCCTCCTGATTCCAAGAATGTAATTGTGCTTGGGTTTGCTCGAACAAAGACAGGGAAAATGCCGCTATTCTCTCAGCAGATTCTAAATTAACTTGATACTTTTTCGCTATTTTCAAGACACTGCGCTGACGGATTTCACTCTGATAAAGTAACCGATTATCAATTAAACCGTGCGTCAGCATCCAATCGACGATTACCCCTTCTCGCAAGGCCCTTTCACAGAGAACTAACTTATCAAGATCTAACATGGTCATCGCTTCCAAAAGCACGATCGAACCGGCTAGAATTATCTCGGCCCGTTTATCGGACATCCCCAGAATTGCCAGTCTTTGGTGATAGTCCAAAGTGGCGAAACGTTTGACCAATTCTTTGACATCTTTGCGGGTTAATTGATAGCCATTTAAAGGATTGGGAATTTCCCCCAATTTCTCCAAAGCATGGATAGTCATCAAAGTTTCGATCGTCCCAGAAGTTCCCACTAAACGCGGCACTTCTCCCATCTGTAAATGATGTTTAATTTCCTCTACTGCCCGCTCTAACATTCCGCGGGTGTATGCTCTTAAATAGGCTAATTCTGTGGGAGTAATGGGATCGGTGGTGATCAAATCTTGGGTCAAACGCACAGCCCCGATTTTGGTACTACTAAGAAAGCGAATTTCTTGACTATCAGCTAAGATTAATTCTGTGGAACCACCACCGATATCGATAATAATATGGGCTTGATTTTGGAAATCCATTCCCGAGACGACACCGAGATAAATCCGGCGCGCTTCCTCCTGTCCGGAGATGAGATTTACAGAAATACCGACTTCTTTCTCGATTAAAGCCAAAAATTCGTCGCCGTTGGTCGCTTCCCGGGTGGCGCTAGTGGCAACGGCAATAATCTGATCCGCATGGAGACTAATAGCCAGATCGTGACAGCGTTTTAAAGCGGCGATCGCTCTTTCCATGGCCGCTAGGGTTAATTTACCGGTTTTCCTATCTCGATCGCCCAGACGGACTGTATCCTTTTCTCTGGCAATAATCGTAAAAGCAGGTAAAGACGGTTCAATTGCCACTACTACCATGTGAACCGAATTCGTACCAATATCGATCGCCGCCAGGATTTGGACATCGGAGGCTTTTGCCTGGGGCGCTAGTCCCCGATTGGGTATAACTTGATTAGAAATATTCACCATCGCTTATCAGTGATCAGTTACCAGTCGGGGGATAGGGGTTAGGGAAAAGGGCAAATAACCTTATTTGGCATCGGGAGGGATGTAACTCCGCCGCCTCTGACACCCGATCGATCGGGGTTGGTCTTATTATCCCTCTAATTGCCCGCCTCGGCGCCGCAATTTTAGCTTTGTATAGCAGTTATCTTATTCGTCAATATACAATTTTCGCTGCTCCAGGGCCAATTGCCGGAATTCCCCCTCCCCAAATTCTCCCTCCCTGGGACGGCGCTCTCGATCGCACTCGACTAAATAAATATAATCACAATCAACCCCTTCTAAATTAGTATTTTCGGCGATTTTCCAAGCTTCGATACAAGCACCCGTCAGGGTGGCTCCCTGTAAATTGGCTCTCATCACGTTACTATGGGCTAAATTTGCCCCTTCTAGATTAGCGTAGGCTAAATTTGCCTCGCTGAAATTTGCCCTAGTCAGGTTGGCATTTTTGAAGTTAAACCCGTAAAGATTCAGTCCGCGAAAATTATAGCCAATATAAGCTTTATTTTCCCCTTGACCAGTAACCAGAAGATTTCTCATCGCAACTTCGTCCAGAATTGTCTTTTCCCAGCGCGCTCGCTCGATGCCCGATACCAGATAAAATCGAGTTCTAGTTAAATCTTTTGCCCTTAAATCAGTGGCTTTTAACTGCGCTCCCGTGAAATCGGCTTCTTGCAGATTTGCCCCGCAAAAATTTGTACCTTTACTGGCTAAAAAAGCAATTGCCATGGATTTCGTGATCGTTTCTCTCGATTCTTCTAGGGATAACCAAGCCAGATAAGCGGTGAATAAAGTACCACAAACCCCAACAATCAAAGCTATAGAAAAAGTTCCATTCATCACAGCTATTCCAGCTAATGCTCCCTGAAAAACTAATATAATTCCTGTCAATAAAGTTAAAGTTAAGCTGATGCAAATTGCTAGGGTAAAACTTATTGCTTGACCAGAAATCAAGGATAAAACTAAGGGCAATCCCCCAACTCGCTGACGATAAAATATTCCGTAAATTAGAGATAAAATCGTGATTATACCCGCACCAATAATTTTAAATTTGGTTACATCTGTCACCAGCATTAAAGCTAGATAATAACCAGCTAATCCCCACAGATAGCCGCAGACAGCCGCTATTAACCAAGAAATTAAAATTAATTGTAGCCGACCGCGCTTTAGTAATCCTGCCCTAGCCTCGGTAAATTTAGTTCCCTCTAAAATAGCCCCTTTAAAATTAGTGCCACGCAGATCGGCTTGACTAAAATTCGCCCCCGATAAATTCTTTCCGTGAAAACACTTTCCTTTTAATTTTACTCCCGTAAAATTGCGTTTCCCTTTGGCATATAAATCCAGTACCTCACTTGCTCTCATAGAAATTAAAGAGTTCTGTTTTTGGCTTGATTGATTAATGTAATTCATAACAACTAAGTAAGTAAGTGGTTATAATTAAATTGAAGATAGATTTTGTCTTTGATCCTCCCTGCCCCCCTTAATCCTAGGGCCGATTCATAGTAGGGTTGATTCATGAATCAACCCTACCCTTCTATCCCTTATAGGGATCTTTCTTAACAATTTTTTCATTAAGCACTCCAACTCTTATCCTGACTTGATTTCAGTTTTTTCTTTGTCAGTAAGGGTGTCAACAAGGAATATTACAAATTGTTAACCGAGTCTTGAAAGCGTTGTGCTACAAAGGTTTGAAATGTTAAGAAAGATGTGACTAATGGACAGCCTTGATAAGGGGGGTGTCTGATAATTTTTAACGCCTACCTACTTATTATCTTTTTAAAATTGGCTTTGGTTATTTGTTGGCAATTTATACTAAATCGGTTTTGAATAGTGCGATGAACTCCCAAGTTATGGATTGTTTCTCCCCGCTCCCCCGCCATCCTATCCCTTGTAAACAGGATTTAGTATAATACAGATTTAACTGGACAGACCCCTGGGGATGAGGGACTTTTTTAGGGGCAATCCACGGCAAAAACAGCCCCTAAAACTGATTATTGACCCGGACTTGGTGTTTCTATCGGGGACTCTGGGGAAAGGGGAGTCGATTCAACTATTGGCGGTGGGGCCGGAGGTTGGAGAATATTGCGCCAGCCTTGCATTTGGGAGCGAGCCGAACTGTAAGCGGTACTTTCCCGGGATACGGATTCAGCAAGGCGAATAGCTTCCAGATAACGACCATTATTAGCATTGTCCGTGGCTAAAGACAAAAGCTGATAACTCCAACGTTCCAGCAATTCAGTCCGTTGCACACCCGCATCGGTTTTAGTGGAAATATTGGTAACTAAAGCAATCGCCCGGGTTAAACCTTCTGCGGTTCCCGTCGCCGCTAATTGATTAGCCTGTTGAAGATTTTGACGGGCCCGCAACTCTCGGCGCCAACGACGGATATTTTGGGAAGCTTCCGAGGAAAGAGTGCGACCGGGGGGAATTTGATTGGCAGTTTCGATCGCTGTGCTATAGTCTTTGAGATTGGCCAAAGCTTGAGCCTGATCTAAAATGGGTTGATCCTCCATGCGTTCAATCCGCACTTGCCAGCCGCCAATTTCCCGTTGAGCATCTCGGTATAAGGCCCGATTCTTAGCGATTGCCCGCGCCTGAATAATAGCGTTACTGAGGGAATTAATATCGCCGGGGAGAGCAATTTCCCGCGCGCGTTCTAAAATCGGCCGGTCTTCAATCACTTGTATTTGACGATTCCAAGAGCCAATTTCCTGCTGTGCTTGCGACCAGAGGGGATTATTACGGGGAACCTCGCCCGCTTTCGCGATAGCGGCGCTATACTGCTCGATCGTACCTGCTTGTGCTAAATCTCTAGCCTCGGACAGTATTCTTAGATCCTGTACCTGTAACTGCCAGCGCTCCCTCATAGCTAGGGCCGTTTGATGGAGAGGTCGAGAAGCGTCGATTTGTTCTAGTCCCAGTATGCCAGCTTCCAATCCCTCCACCGTGCCGGCTTCCGCATCTAAGGCCGCTGCGGACAAGAGGGACCAATCGGTGACATCTTCTTTAATTTTGAGGTCTTTGGGGGTTTGGTTAGCCAAATCCCGGAGAGCTTGCCATTGCTTCCGCTCAATTAATCTTTCGGCGTATTCTTGCAGTTTATCCTCGGTTTTCCCGATTAATTTTTCTGCCTCCTGATAGGCATAACTGCTGGCTTGAATTTTTCTAGCTTCTTCGATGACTTTGACCCAATTGTCGAGACCGCCCCGGGCGAAGAGATTAAAGGCATTATCTAATTTACTGCTATCTTCCCGGGCGACGGTAATTTTAGCGAGCGCTTCATTATATTTAACCGTTGCCCAGTATTCGTTATTTAAGTTCAATAAATCCACCGCTAGACGGAAAGATTGATTCCAGTTGGAAGCGCGGAGATTTTCCTCTAGTTTGCTTAAGATCTCGTTGCCTTCCGTCCAAGTTCCTTGCCACTTAGCGATTCTTTCTTCAATAATTGCCGCTACTGCCATATTATTGGGTATTTGACGAGCTTTAGTGATCGCTTGCTGTAAATTTCCCGCTTGATAGTCTTTTTCAGCCAAATTCAGGATATCTCGCGCCCATTCTTCCACCTGTTGATTAACTTGCGATCGCAAGGGATGGTCATCGGGTAAAGCTTCCACTAGGGCAATTGCTGCGAGTAAACCCTCCACGGTGCGACTATCGGCGGAAAGTTGAGCGCAGTAGAGACGCAGGGAGGCAGAAGCGATAGGCCAGAAGATTTTTGGGCAATTGGGCGACTTCTGCATATTTAATAACTGCCAAGTGGCGAGAAAGCCAACACCGCCAAAGACCACGACAAATAAAGCCGCCCAAACTTTCCAAGTGAAACGATGCTGGTATCGGTACCAAAAGAGAAAAAGAAAAGATTTAGTTTTCTCTGGCCAACGAGTCAGGGAGTCAATCGATTCTCGTTTGACTAGATTTTTGGTTAATTCTTTTCCTTTAAACATTCACGACTCCCTGACGGATATTTTAGATAGATTTTACCTTAATGGCGCTCATTGCCCAACTTCTCAGCAAGATTCAGCTTGTAGAGACTCGACTAATTCGATTAATTGCGTCTCGTTGGCACTATACACTTCCCGACAAAACTCACAGATGGCTTCCGCTTGTTTATCCTTTTCGATGATGTCTTTTAATTCATCGACCCCGAGGAATTTTAAAGCTCCTAGGGCCCGTTCAAAAGAACAATCACAATCAAAACGCAGCATCTGCACAGCCGGAAAAATTTCTAGACCCATATCTCCGAGAAGTTCCTGAAAAATATCTTCTAGTCCTTTTCCTGCCCGTAAAAGGGGCGTAAATCCCGTTAATTTTCGCAATCTCGACTCTAAACGAGCCACCAAGACCTCATCCCGGGACGCTTCTTTAGAGAGAACTTGTAATAAAATTCCCCCGGCTGCCGTCACTCCTGTGGTCGTACCGACAAAAACCCCCACTTGCAAAGCGGAGGGAATTTGTTCCGATTGGTCGAGGTAGTAGGCGATATCTTCCCCCACTTCCCCAGAAACTATCTCGACGATGCTTTCTTGAAGTTCATTTCTCCCCTCGCCTTTTTCTTCCCGTAAGACTCGCACATAACCCTTGTCACCCACGGCGCGACCCACATCTAATTTACCCTGAGCATTGGGGAGTAATTCCACCTGGGGATAGTCCACATAACCCCGCACCGTGCCATCGAGTCCCGCATCAACTAAAACACCGCCTAGGGGACCGTCGCCTTTAATGCGAATATTGACCCGAGAACCGGGTTTTTTTAAACTGGAAGCCAAGACCAAAGCCGATGCCATCGTGCGACCGAGAGCGGCAGTGGCTACGTTAGATAATTTATGTCTTTGGCGGGCTTCTTCCGTTAAACGAGTGGTAATCACTCCTACTACTCTAATTCCGCCATCGGCGGCCGTGGCGCGGATTAATTTATCTGCCATACTACTTACTGTTATCCTTGGAAAACGCTGTCCCGATTTTTAGTTATTCTTTAACTAACTTAACAAAAATTATCAGACAACAATATGTTCGGCAATTTTCAACAAAGTCAGCTGCGTATCGAAATCTCGGCCAGTGAACAGGCTATCCGGGATAGTTTGCTCAAAACTGCTCATCTCCGTCAATGGCTGTGGCCGCAAATGCTCTCGCCCAATCTACCCGATAAATTAGAGGAAGGCTTGACTTTTACCTCTTGGTTAGGTTTAATTCCCGTACAACATCAGGTTTTATTGGCCAATGACCAGTGTTTACGCTTGCTTTTGAGTCAAGGTATCGATGGCTATCACGAATGGTATTGGGGCGATGGTTGGTTACAATCGCGTTTAGAAGGCATTTCTCTCCTTCCCCTCAATCTCGGTCAAACTCTCAGTTTGTTGAAATTACGACTATTTTTGAGCAATCAAAAGTTAGAAGTGCGGGATTTAGGAGTGGCTAGTAAGTAAATCGAACTTTAAAAACCCAATTATGGATTGTCTCTCCCCGCTGCTCACTCTCCTACACCGGGAGAGTGGCTGCACTATGCCAGTCCGAGACCATTGACAGGGCAAGAACGGGGGTCTTCACCCGACATTTGAGATAAAATCGATCTAGTTAAAAATTTAATTCCGAAACTATGTTCGACGCACTGGCCGACCGCTTAGAAGACGCATGGAAAAAATTACGAGGTCAAGATAAAATCTCCTCGGCCAATATACAAGAAACCCTAAAAGAAGTCCGTCGGGCTTTATTAGAAGCAGATGTTAACCTACAGGTGGTCAAGGGATTTATTGCTGAGGTCGAGAAACAAGCCCTCGGCGCTGAAGTTATTTCTGGAGTCAATCCCGGTCAGCAATTTATCAAAATTGTCTATGATGAATTAGTCAAAATTATGGGGGAAAGCAACGTTCCCCTAGCCCAGGCCGATAAACCCCCCACCGTAATTTTAATGGCCGGGTTGCAAGGGACGGGAAAAACCACCGCCACCGCCAAATTAGCCCTATATCTCCGCAAACAGTCCAAAAGCTGCCTGATGGTGGCTACCGATGTTTACCGTCCGGCGGCCATTGACCAATTAATCACCCTCGGTAAACAGATAAATGTTCCCGTCTTCGAGATGGGTTCTCAGGCTAATCCCGTCGATATCGCCCGTCAAGGTGTGGAAAAAGCCAAAGAATTGGGCGTAGATACCGTTATCATCGACACCGCCGGTCGTTTGCAGATAGATACCCAGATGATGGGCGAACTAGCACAAATCAAGAAAATTGTCAAGCCCGACGACACTTTATTAGTGGTGGATGCGATGACCGGTCAGGAAGCGGCCAGTCTTACCAACACTTTTCACCAACAAATTGGCATCACGGGGGCAATTCTCACCAAACTTGATGGCGATACTCGCGGTGGGGCTGCCCTATCAGTGCGGCAAATATCGGGACAACCGATTAAATTTGTTGGTGTTGGCGAAAAAGTCGAGGCTTTAGAGCCATTTTATCCCGATCGCCTTGCCAGTCGCATCCTCAATATGGGTGATGTCCTGACGCTAGTGGAAAAAGCTCAGGAACAGTTAGACCTAGAAGACGCGGCCAAAATGCAGGCCAAGATTTTAGAGGCTAAGTTTGATTTTAATGACTTCCTCAAACAGATGCGGCTGTTAAAAAATATGGGTTCCCTGGGGGGAGTCTTAAAGTTAATCCCCGGTCTAGGCAAACTGAGCGGGACAGACATCGAAAAGGGCGAAAAAGAGTTAAAACGCACGGAAGCGATGATTAATTCCATGACCACGGAGGAACGCGCTGACCCCGATTTATTGGCTAAGTCTCCTAATCGTCGTCGTCGCATTGCCAAAGGTTCGGGACATCCGGAAACGGAAGTTAACAAACTAATTACTAATTTCACCAGAATGCGATCGATGATGCAACAGATGGGACGGGGACAAATGCCCGCTATGCCTGGGATGCCCGGGATGGGTGGCGGAATGTTTGGGGGTGGCAATCAACCGGGGTTCCGCGGTCAGGGTGGCAGCCCGAAAAAACCGAAGAAAATCAAGAAAAAGAAAGGTTTTGGCGATTTATAGAGGCTAAAAATGTTGAAATCCAGAGCTTAAACTTAGGTTTCTACCGTTGGCTAATTTTATCTCTTTCCCGGGGACAATTTGACCGATTATCGCCCCATCTTCCCCCACTTTCTCGAGCAATTCTCTGGCACTGTCCGGGGGCAAACACAAAACTAACTCAAAGTCTTCACCGCCGTATAAAGCCCATTCTAGAGCTTTTTCGGCTCCTACATATTCTTTCAGGGTTGGATGCAGGGGAATCGTCTCGATTTCAGCACCAACCCCACTACAGCGACAAATTTGCATGATGGCATCTGCTAACCCGTCACTGCTATCCATGCCGGCGATGGGAAATTGCTTGACAATTTTTTGTAAATGTGGTATGCAATCAAGTCTCGGTCGCGGCCGTTGATGGGCTTGGATTAATCGCTTTTTTTGGGCGGAATTTAAATTCCTCCCGGTTTCAGGGTGAAAGAGTAACTCTAATCCAGCCCGCGATAAACCGTGATAACCAGTAATAACGATGCTATCGCCAACTTTTGCGTTAAAACGTCTAATTTCTTCATTTTTTGCCACTTGTCCCAGGGCGGTGATGCTGATGTTAATCTCCGTGGCCCGACACAGATCACCACCGACGATCGCCGTCTGATATACTTGCAGACAAGAGCTAAGACCCCGATAGAGTCCTTCTAGCCAATCGATGGCTAGATCGGGAGTTAAAGCCAATCCTACCGTAATTCCCAGGGGTTCTGCCCCCATAGCCGCTAAATCGGATAAATTAGCCGCCGCCGCTCGCCAGCCCACATCTTCCGGAGAGGTGGTAATATCGCTAAAGTGGACGTTATTAACTAAAACATCAGTGGTGACAACCAGAGAATAACCCTCCTTGAGGGATAAAATCGCCCCATCATCACCGATAATCTCCGCAGGACAATATTTTTGCAGAATCGGTAGCAATCCCTGTTCACCCAAATCTTTAACGGTTAAATTCATAATTTCTGGGAATTGAACAATGCAGCTTCTAAAAAGTCTTTAGTTAGGGCTGGCTGAATAAATGTGAAATGTAGGCAAGGTAGGGGTTTTGTGGCTTTACGAGCGAAACAGATGTAAGATTTTGAGAGAATCGTCGTTTAAAACCTGGCGTCTTCATCGGCCCGCGTCCTGTAGGGGCGAAGCATTCGGGCAATAAC
>NZ_JADBTF010000272.1:0-13448 GCF_020246295.1 Microcystis sp. M090S1
GCTTTCAAAATAGTTTGACATAAAACCTGATTTAGGGGTTACAAAGGTGAGATGCTCCGAGTGAGCAGTATGTATTAAGTGAGTAGTATTAAATGGCAGTTTCCCACTTTCTTTTCACTGTTTACTGATCACTGTTTACTGATTACTGTTTACTGTTTACTGATCACTGAAACATCACCCCACACCCTATGGCTATTTGTATTCCCGTTAATTTACCCGATCGCTCCTATAATATTCTGATCGAGAAGGACAGTTTAGCTAATCTCGGTGGAGAAATGAGCCAGTTAAACTTAGGTAAAAAGGTTTTATTGGTTTCTAATCCCGAAATTTTTGACTATTACGGGCAAATAGCCGTTAATTCTCTAGAAAAAGCGGGATTTGTCGTTTTTACTCATCTGATCCCCGCCGGCGAAAATTATAAAACCCTCGATTCGATCGCTCAAGTTTATGATAGCGCCCTCGCTCACCGGCTGGAACGTTCCTCGACTATGGTTGCCCTCGGTGGTGGTGTAATCGGGGATATGACGGGATTTGCGGCAGCCACATGGTTACGGGGCGTTAATTTTGTCCAAGTTCCCACCACCCTGTTAGCCATGGTAGATGCTTCCATCGGGGGTAAAACTGGTGTCAATCATCCCCAGGGCAAAAATCTGATCGGGGCGTTTTATCAACCGAAATTAGTTCTGATCGATCCTGACGTGCTTAAAACCCTACCCGTGCGAGAATTTCGGGCAGGAATGGCAGAAGTGATTAAATACGGTGTAATTTGGGATGCTGAGTTATTTCAACAGTTAGAAGACTCGGACAATTTAGCTAGTTTTTCTCAGATCGATGGCGAGCTATTGCAAACAATTATTACAAAGTCTTGCCAAGCGAAAGCAGATGTGGTAAGCAAAGACGAAAAAGAAGCGGGTTTGCGGGCGATCTTAAACTATGGTCACACGATCGCCCACGGCATTGAAAGTTTAACGGGATATACTAGCGTTAACCACGGGGAAGCGGTGGCCCTGGGGATGGTGGCGGCAGGAGCGATCGCTGTTAAACTGGGAATGTGGACCGCCGGGGAAAATCAACGTCAAACCGATCTAATCGAAAAAGCCGCCTTAGAAACCCGTATTCCGCCTTTAAATGCCGATGAGATGGTAAATGCTCTCACTGCCGATAAAAAGGTTAAAGATGGCCAAGTTAGATTTATTTTACCAACGGCGATCGGCCAAGTCACCATTAGCGATCGAGTCACCCCCACCCTGGTGCGCGAGGTGTTATCACCAACCGAATCCGGGCAGTAAAAGCTTTTTCAATTGTTGCATCGCTTGTTCCGTAACATCCCGGTATTTTAAATCTCCCACGAGAATACGTCCCATCAGTTGACCGGCGATCGGGCGTTTAACGGCGATATTGTAGGCGATTTGGGTAAATTGATAGAATAAACCGGCTAATTTGGCCGCTAAAGCCATATCTTCCCCCCATTCTTCCCGAATTATCCGACTATACCCCGCTAAAGCCTGATTATCTCCGGCTAAAGCTCGATCGATCGCCTCGGCTGCCTTAACTCCCGTCAAAATTGCCGGACGGATACCCTCACCGATGAGAGGATCGAGAATACCCGCCGCTTCTCCTGTAATTAAGGCATTTTGGGCGTGTAGCGGTTGATTTCCGTTCCAAAGGGCTAAAGCATACTCACTATAGCGATAATCCTCTAAATTCCAGCCCTTTTGACGGGCATAATTTAACAGTTGTTTTTTCAGATACTCGGATTTGATGCTGCCCTTAAAACAAGCACCGCTAATTGTGTAACCATTAGACTTGGGAAAAGCCCAGATATAACCATTTTTTAGGGAACCAAAATCAAAAAAAGCTTTTTGGGGTGGAATAGTAGCCTCTGCGTTAGTAATTTCGAGAGTAGCCCCGATCGCTTGGTTTTTCGCCGGTAATCCCAACCAGCGACTGGTATTACCCTTAACACCATCGGCAGCAATCAGATATTTACCTGAAAATGTTCCTTGGGATGTGGTAACTTGCCAGTGATCTTGGACGAATTTGATCTGGGTAACTTCGCTGTTATCTTGGATGGTTGCCCCGACTGCGATCGCCTGTTGACCTAAAAAATCATCGAAACGATCCCTTTGTACCATCCACATCGGTTCTAGCATATTTAACTTAGTGGTGGCGGCATCCCCCTGTTTCCAAGTAAACTGTACTTGCGTGACGGTATTCTCAATCACGGGGGTAAAGTCAAAATCAAACCACTGCTTAATTGCTGGGGATACCCCACCACCACAGGGTTTATAACGGGGTAATTTCGCTTTATCGAGGATCAGGATCGATCGCCCCTTTTTAGCTAGATGATAACCCGCCGTCGCTCCTGCTGGTCCCGCACCGATGATAATACAGTCAAACATTTGTACTAATTTAAGTCGTTGAACAAATTTATAGACAATTTACGCTATTTTGTCCAACTTGTGTTGAGTCTGGTGACGCTCAGAGGGGATTCTGTCATTGTTGAGCTTGCCTCTCTAGTTTCTAGTTGATTTATCCCCCCATGTCCAAGAGAACCTAATCTCTGGCTTTTTTGACTAATTGATCAATCTTCACCCGATCAATCGTATAATCAAAAAAACTATAATGACTCGATTATGTCATGAAAATTGTTTCTATTAAAATAAAAAACTATCGTATGTTTAAAAACATACACATAAGAGATATTCCCCCTTTTTGTGTGATTATTGGAGCTAACGGCACGGGAAAATCTACTCTATTTGATATTTTTGGGTTTCTGCGAGATGCCCTTAAAAACAACATTCGCCAAGCTTTACAAATTCGCGGCGGTTATAGAGAAATTATCACTAGAGGTCAAGAACAGGAAGATATTGAAATCGAGCTGCAATTTCGCATGAAAATCTTAGATACAGAACGTCTGGTTACTTATCAAATCATAATTGGACAAAACAATAATCGCCCCGTTATCAAACGCGAAATACTTCGCTATAAACGGGGTGAACACGGTAAACCTTTTCATTTTTTAGATTTTCAACTTGGTCAAGGATATGCTATCACCAACGAAGAAGATTTTAGTAAACCGGATAAAGAACTCGATCGAGAAGAACAACAGCTAGAATCTAACGACATACTAGCAATCAAAGGATTAGGACAATTTCAACGTTTTAAAGCCGCTACAGCCTTTCGTTCTCTGATTGAAAATTGGCACGTTTCTGACTTTCATATTAGCGAAGCTAGAGGAAGTAAAGAAATATCTTATGCTGAACACTTATCCCCTACTGGCGACAATATAGCTACAGTTGCTCAATATATTTATCAACAATATCCCGAAATTTTTCAGCAAATTCTCGAAAAAATGAAACAACGAGTTCCGGGTATTTCCTCTGTGGAAGCCAAAGAAACCGAAGACGGTCGCTTGATTTTACGTTTTCAAGATCAGGCCTTTAAAGACCCTTTTATTGATCGCTATGTTTCTGACGGGACTATGAAAATGTTCGCTTATTTAATATTACTATTCGATCCCAATCCTCATCCCCTACTCTGTGTCGAAGAACCAGAAAACCAACTTTATCCTACTTTATTAAAAGAACTAGCCGAAGAATTCGCCCACTATAGCGATCAGGGGGGTCAGGTATTTGTTTCTAGCCACTCCCCCGATTTTATCAATGCGGTTCCACTAGCTAGTATTTTCTGGCTAATTAAATCCCAAGGTATCACCCAAATCCATAGGGCTGCCGATAGCGAAATCCTCAAAAACTTAGTAGCGGCAGGCGATTTACCCGGCTATCTTTGGAATCAAGGCTGGTTTAAAGGAGTAGAACCCTAATGAACTATGATATCGTATTTTTGCTAGAAGAGTCATCTATAAAAAATGTGTTAGAAGAACTTTTGCCTAAGCTTATTCCCCCAGAAATCAGCTATATATGTATTAGTCATCAAGGCAAACAAGACCTAGCAAAATCTATTCCTATAAAACTCAAAGCTTTCAATAAATCTAGTCCCAATACCAAATTTATTATTGTTCACGATCAGGATTCCCACGACTGTCAAAAACTCAAAAAAGACCTAGGGGAAATTTGTCAAAATGCCAGTGATGCTCAAGTCTTAATTCGGATTATTTGCCATGAATTAGAATCTTGGTTTCTGGGAGATTTAGCAGCGGTGGCAAAGGCGTATAATTTAAATACTCTCGGCCAAAAACAAAATAAAAGTAAATACAGAGAACCGGACCTGCTTAACTCGGCCAAACAAGAATTAAAAAAGCTAGTGAAAGAGTATTATGCAGGAACCCACTCTAAACAGATTGCCCCCCATCTTTCCCTAACTGAAAATAAATCCCGTAGTTTTCAAACTTTTATCCAAAGTATCAAAAATGTTGTGGAAATGATACAACGCCCCAATCCGAACCCGAACTAGAATAGACCTCGACCTAATATAATTAAGTAGCTGGTTATAATTAAATTAAAAATGGATTTTAGCTTCGATCCCCCCTTAATCCCCCCCTTGATAAGGGGGGTGCCGATAGGCGGGGGGATCCCCCCTTAATCCCCCCTTAATAAGGGGGGCATCTGATCATTTTTAACGCCTACCTACTTAAAAGCTTGTAAGCTCCTAACTAGAGTTGGCTGAAAAAATCTAAAAATCTTGTTGGATAATATCTTGAGGCTTTTTTAAAATCAAAAAGTGCCGGCCCTGGGAGTGAGCGGGGGGAAGATTTAGGCATTTTTGCGCCCAAAAATATTCCCCCCGGCAGAACCGAGGGGAAAGTGGGGAAAAACCGCTAATTTAGCAGTTTAAGGCTAAGTCTTGGGATTCTTTTTTCAAGAGATTAACGAGGGTTTCGTCACCATTCTCTTGAGCGATTTGTAAACGACGTTCCAGACGAAGACGAATATTGTTCAGATGGATGCTAGAAAGGGTTTCCTCTTGGACAACAACAGGGGGTTTGACAACGGGCAACGGACAAGTGTTTGGGGTGACTTGCCCAGCAAGATGAGGACGGGTGCTGTAGGCAACTCCACGATACTGACGATGCAGTTTCGGCTCTAATTGGAGCATATGGCGAGGATAATGGTGATTCCAGTGTTGACCTCGGTATTTACCCCCGATATCTCCAGTATTCATCTCCAAGGGGAGAGAATCCCTTTCGTACTTAACTCCTCGATAGGCTAACGTCATATCACCGACTCCCTGCAATGCTTTAAAGTGACTTTAATCTCTCTTGTCGTCTCTATTTAGGGACAACAAGTTAGAAGATTTTATTTATTATTCTGTATCTATTTTTAGATTTTGCTAGGTAAATTGAAAAAACTTTATAAAAATTTAATATTTTCTAGCTGGCTATAGTATCCTTTTCTGGCTGGGTTTGGTCGCCCACCAAAGGAGCCTCTAGGGGTTTGAGGATTAATTTTGGTTGCTCGTCCTCATCGATGAGATGAATTTGAATTTGCGGGCCAGAGGTGGCTAAACGAACCACCATACCATCGACGACGGCGGTTTTCTCGATCGGTTTGCCATTGACAAACGTCCCATTTGCCCCTAAATTTTCCAATTCCCAATCATCGCGATCATTATGGCGGATTTCTAAGTGCCGCCTCGAAACCACAGCACTATAGAGAACTACATGATTATCCAGCGCCCTGCCGATGAGAATGGTTGATTGATCATTGTCAAATTGCCAATGTTGTAGGGGCGTGGCCTGGCTGGGGTGTAAAAGAGTTAAAGTGATCACGGTGACTATTTGCGGCACGATAGGGGCGGTGGACAGGGTAAATCTTATTTGCTGTCAAGATTCATCCTGGCCATTAAGTCTTAAGTCCTAGCAATGAAAATCTCTAGTTACTTGACTAAGCCTTTTCTTTCTATTGTCTCACACTTTCCTGTTCCCTCTGAACCGACCTCCCCCAGAAAATCTAGCCACTTCGCCCTAGTATTAATAAAACTGATGGGGTATGATTTCCACATTTTGAGCAATTTTTACCCTCTTCAGGGATAAGATAGTGCTTGTGTCACCTAAACATTGATCTATGAGCGGCTTGATTATAAAAATAATCTTGATATCGGCTTTCATTTCCCTGGGAATTAAATATCTTGCCCCTTTATTATCGATCGCTCCCAGTCCTCTTAACACTTTAATTCTGGTTTTTACTCCTTTTCTGCTCACGGTTTTTGCCCTCTGGAGACGGACAATAACTGATTAGGAATTTTTCTCCTTACTCATCATGACTTTTGGCAGCAGCCTCGGTTTAGTTCTGTTAGTCTTTTGTCTGTTGATTCTCTGGCAGATTCGACAGATTCTCTTATTATTATTGATGGCGATTCTTCTGGCTCAGATTTTAAATTTGGCTGTGACTTGGTGGCAGCGTCATCACCTCAAGCGTTCCTACGCCCTAATTATCACTCTTTTTGGCTTCTTTATTGGTATTATCGGTATGTTTGTGGGGATTATACCCGCTTTAGTCCAACAATTTCGCCAATTATTTAGTTTATTACCCCAAGCTATAGAAAGACTCTGGGGACAAGTCCATAGTCTTGAGGATTATCTCGATCCTAGTCTGGCCAGTGTCTTACCTGACTTTAAAACACTGCTCGCTCAATTACAACCCCTGATTAACCAAATTGCTGGCCGGGGTTTAAGCATTTTTTACGGTACTTTCGGCATTATCCTCAGCTTACTGCTAATTGTTGCCCTGGGCTTGATGATTCTCGCCGATCCTGCCGCTTACTACCGTTGTTTTCTGCGTTTATTTCCTGCTTTCTACCGTTCTAGGGTACGATCGATCCTAGAACAGTGCGATCAAGATTTAAAAGCTTGGCTGAAAGGGATTTTCTGTCATATGTTGATTATGACCTTGGGCAGTTGCCTGGGTCTATCCCTGATCGGCATTCCCCTCGCTTTTTCCCAATCTATTCTCGCGGGATTTCTCACCTTTATCCCCAACCTCGGGCCAGTTTTAAGCACGATTTTACCCTTTTCTATCGCCCTTCTGGAAGCTCCCTGGCAACCCTGGGCGGTTTTACTGCTCTACAGCAGTATTTATCTGTTAATTCAATATTTCGACCGTCATTCACCGCTGCCGATTTTAACAGTGCGGTCGCTCAAGCTCTTACCCGCTTTTACCCTGTTGGCCCAGTTGTTTTTCGCCTCGATTTTTGGCTTTTTAGGGCTATTTCTGGCGGTTCCCCTGACGCTTATCGGTCGTATTTGGCTAAAGGAAGCTTTGATCGAGGATATTCTCGATCATTGGCCGATTGGGGATAAAAAATACTAAACTGGGGATCTAGGATTCGAACCTAGGAAATGGCGGGACCAAAACCCGCTGCCTTACCGCTTGGCTAATCCCCATTGGACAGACCTTTTTAATATTAGCATTTATCTCCCCGGTTTTGTCAAGAAGTTTATAAAAATTTTTTACTTAGGGCTTGCGGCAAAAAGTTTTTCGTGGGGGCAGGGTTTGGGGTGTGGGGTTTGGGGTTTGGGGTGTGGGGTGTGGGGTGTGGGGTGGGGGGTGTGGGGTGTGGGGTGTGGGGTGTGGGGTTTGGGGTTTGGGGTTTGGGGTTTGGGGTTTGGGGTAGGGTTGATTCATGAATCAACCCTACTATGAATCAACCCTAGGGTTTGGGGTATAAGGAGAAAAATCTATGGATAATAGCGCACAAAACTGGTACATTGTCCAGGAAAATACGGGAATTTGTCAGATTATAGCCCTAGAAAACGGAAAAACCCCAGTTAATGGTCAATACTGGGGTCCCTTTGCCGAGCGAGGAGAAGCGATCGCCCGTCGGGTGGGTTTAATTCGAGCGGGCAAATGTCAACCTATTGTTTAGCGGTATTGGTGGGCGTTTTTTGGCCTTCAGTGATTTCTTTTTCCAAGATTTCAAAAGCCTTCTTGAATTGAGGATCCTGGAAGGTTCCCACCCGCTCCCGTTCCTGTTGAAGATTTTTGCGATCTTCCTCGCTCAGTTCCGACTCCACATCAGGATGAATACCATCTTTATTGATGTCGCGTCCTTTGGGGGTAAGATACTTGGCAATTGTCACCGCTAATCCCGAACCGTCACTGAGATTGCGTACCGATTGCACTAATCCCTTACCAAAGGTTTTCGTACCGACAATAACCGCCCGATCATGATCCTGTAAAGCTCCGGAGAGAATTTCACTGGCACTGGCGGAACCACCATCGACGAGGACAACCAGCGGTTTATTAGTCAAAGCTTGATTGTTGGCCCGTTGACGTTCCGTCACCCCTTTGCGATCGACCGTAGAGACAATTAAACCATCAGGTATCCACATCCGAGCGATTTCGATGCTGGCGTAGAGTAAACCGCCGGGGTTAGAACGCAGATCGAGAATATAACCTTTCACCTCTTCGGTTTCCAATTCGCGAATCGCTTGACTCATATCGCCACTAGCTTGGGCGCTAAATTGATTAAGACGGATATAACCGATTTTACCGATCGGGGTGTTTTCCGTGTGGGCGCGCACCGGGTGAATTTCAATTTTGGCCCGGGTAAGAGTCAATTCTTTCTTCTCCTCACCCCGTTGAATCGTGATCTTAACGCTTGTCCCCACTTTGCCGCGGATCATGCTCACCGCTTGCTCCAGTTCCATACCTTCGGTAGATTTACCATCGATAGCGATAATCACATCTTTAGGCAGCACACCAGCTTTAGAAGCGGGAGTGTCTTCAATGGGTGAAACCACGACTAACTGCTTAGTTTTCTCATCTTTGGTCAGTTGAATCCCTACCCCGGTCAATTCTCCCGATGTATCGATCTTCATATTGTTAAACTCTTTGGGATCCATAAAACGGGTATAGGGATCATTGAGAGTTTTCAACATCTCGCGGATAGCGGTGTATGCTTCCTCTTGATTTTTGTAGGAACGATTTAAATACTGATTGCGGATGGCGTTCCAGTCCGATTGATTAAAAGTGCCATCTAAATAAGTGCGGTTGATGATCTGCCAAACCTCATCAACGGTTTCCTTGGGACTTTCCTGAAAAAAAGCTTGACTTTGGGAGAGACGGAATCCCGCCCCCGTGACGGCGACGGTAGACAGGACCACTGCTGTAGCACCGAGAACAAGTCCGCGTTTGTTGATAACCATAGGTAATTTTCGGATAAATTAGGCTGTTCTTGCCAGAACGCTCTTTCTGGCTGACCGTCGAAATATCTTGGCAAAAAGGAGCGTTTAGGTTTCCTGGAGACAGACAAAAGAACGCCTGTAGACTACTACTGTTATAACATTTATTATCTCTTTCTTTGTCAAACTGGTTATTTGAGTAGCGATCGAGTTGCCAGCAGCCCACCTCGCGACCTAAGATAACAGCAAAACTGCCCGAGATTTTCCCCATGAGCGATCAAATCCTTTCTTCCCTCTCCCTAGAACAAAAACGACAAAACCTGCGCCACCAAAGGCGATCGAAGGTGTGGCAAGCCTTGGGTCGCTTTCTGGTGGTTAGTGGTTTAGCGACGGGATTAGCTTGGGGGATGACTTCACCCTATTGGACAATTACCAAGGCCAGACAGGTGGAAATCGCAGGCACGGAATTAATGTCGCCCGAGTCGATTCGTGCTTGGCTAAAATTAAGCTATCCTCTGTCTCTCTGGGAATTACCTACCCATCAATTGCGAGAAAAATTAGCAGCTATTCCCGCTATTGCCGACGTTAAGATCGAGCGGCAATTATTACCCCCGAAAGTGATTGTTTCTATTCAAGAAAGAAAACCTGTTGCCCGTTGGCGTTCTCATCAACAGCAAGGTTTTTTAGATGCCACCGGAACGATAATTCCTCAAAACTATTATGGTCGAACTCTGCCCAAAACCCAATTACCTAGCTTAGAAGTGCTTGGTTACGACCGACAATATCAACAACAGTGGCAAAAAATTTATCCCTTAGTTGATAACTTATCGATTCAAGTTACCGCCATCGATTGGCGCAATCCTAGTAATCTTGTACTAAAAACTGAACTGGGACAGGTCTATTTAGGTTTTTATAAAGATAGATTGCCCGAAAAATTAACCGCTCTCGTACAATCGCGGCAATTGTCATCCAAGATACCTCTAGGGCGAATTCTCTACATTGACCTGAGCAATCCCGATGCTCCCACTGTACAATTAAAACCGCAGCCAGCCCCTATCGTTGCCAAAGTAACGGCAACTGGTAGGGATTAACTGGAATTGATCAGCAAATAACCGCAATTATTCCCTTTATGTATTGCCAAAAACCCCAAATTATGATTTTCTGAACCAGAAACTGATAATGTAGATACTGGAACCGACATAATATTAGTGATAGTGTTAACATTGCATCTCTAATTCATCAAATCAATAACAGAAGCTTGTACTAAGAGTGTTCCAATTCCAATGACATCGATTAATGAAATCGTTCCCACCTATCCCAATCTGAACAGTAACGATTATGCCAGTTCAGCTATGAGCGAAGATAATCATTACTCTCAGAATAATGCTGGAGTATTATTTACTCGCCCCCATGAATCACAGATGACACCCCGAGAAGAAAGTCGTAGTAATCGCATCGTGCCAAGCAATGTCGCCAAGATCAAGGTGATCGGGGTCGGCGGTGGGGGCTGTAACGCCGTTAACCGCATGATCGCCAGTGGCGTGACCGGAATCGAATTTTGGGCAATTAACACCGATGCCCAGGCCCTGGCCCATTCCTCCGCCCCCCAGAGGTTACAAATCGGGACAAAATTAACCCGCGGCCTAGGGGCGGGCGGCAATCCAGCGATCGGACAGAAAGCGGCGGAAGAATCTCGGGATGAAATCGCCCAAGCATTGGAAGGAACCGATCTAGTCTTTATTACCGCCGGGATGGGCGGCGGCACGGGAACGGGGGCCGCTCCAATTGTGGCCGAAATTGCCAAAGAAATCGGCTGTTTGACCGTGGGAGTTGTGACCCGTCCCTTTACCTTCGAGGGTCGTCGTCGCACTAATCAGGCCGATGAAGGGGTGGGTGGTTTACAAAGTCGGGTCGATACCCTGATTATTATCCCCAATAACCAGTTATTACAGGTAATACCCGCCGACACTCCCCTACAGGAGGCTTTTCGCGTCGCTGATGATGTGCTGCGACAAGGGGTACAGGGGATCTCGGATATTATCACTATCCCCGGTCTGGTGAATGTGGATTTCGCCGATGTGCGGGCAGTGATGGCCGATGCGGGTTCGGCCCTAATGGGCATCGGCATCGGTTCCGGAAAATCTCGGGCTAAGGAAGGAGCGATCGCTGCTATTTCCTCGCCGTTACTGGAATCCTCGATCGAAGGTGCGAAAGGCGTAGTCTTTAACATCACCGGTGGTCAAGATCTAACCCTACACGAAGTCAATGCCGCCGCCGAAATTATCTATGAAGTGGTGGATCCCAACGCTAATATCATCTTCGGGGCAGTAATTGACGAGAAAATGCAGGGAGAAGTCAGAATTACCGTCATTGCCACCGGTTTTTCCGGCGATTCCCCCTCTCGTCCCACCGGTAGCAAGGTGGTGATCAATGCCCCCGCACCCAGTCCGGCCCCGACTCCCGAACCACCAAAACCGGCGGGATTAGATATCCCCGAATTTCTGCAACGTCGTCGTCCTTTTGATCGCTAACCTCCTATGACTGCCATTGCCCTCACCATCGCCGGTTCCGATAGTGGTGGCGGCGCGGGAATTCAAGCGGATTTGAAAACCTTCGCCTTCCACCGAGTTCACGGCACCAGCGCCCTTACCTGCGTTACCGCCCAAAATACCCTGGGGGTCGATCGCGTCGAGTCCTTAAGTCCAGAAATGGTAACGGCCCAAATCGATGCCGTGGTCAGGGATCTCGGTGTGCAAGCCGTCAAGACGGGAATGCTGTTTAGCAGCGAGATTATCGAAGCAGTGGCCGAGGCGATCGAGCGCTGGCGTTTAACCAGTTTAGTGGTGGATCCGGTTATGGTTTCGCGGGTAGGAGCCAAATTAATTGATGATCGGGCTATAGATAGTCTTTTTGATAGTTTAATTCCTTTGGCTTCGATTATTACCCCTAATCGTTACGAAGCACAGCTTTTAAGTGGCATTGAGATCAATGATTTTGAGGCGATGAAAGCGGCCGCCGAAATTATTTTCCAGAAGTCGACCACACCAGTATTAGTGAAAGGTGGCGGCATGAAAGGCCGGCTGCGTGGGGTTGATATCTACTTTGATGGGGAGGAATGGGAAACTTTTAAGACCAGAAGCGTCGAAACCAATAATACTCACGGGACTGGTTGTACCCTGTCGGCAGCGATCGCCGCTAACCTCGCTTTGGGTGATGACCTGAAAATAGCGGTGAAAAAAGCCAAGGATTACGTTACTAACGCCCTCGATCATTCCCTCGCTATCGGTCAAGGAACCGGTCCTGTGGGCCATTTTTACCGCTTAAAAGCCCTAAATTAGTCAATTCATGACCACTACGCCGCTTATTTCCCCCCAAGTACCCCAGAGTTGCACTGGTCGCCCCTCGGTTCCCCTCTCGGTCTATCGAGAATTAGTCAAAGAATTGCAGGCCACTCAGGCACGGGTGGAATTTCTAGAATCACAAAACCAGCAACTTGTCAAGAGTAATCGGCAATTACGTCAGGAAATAGAGACAGTAGTTGCTCAGGGAAGACGATTAGAAAGAGTGGTAGAGAGTTTCGAGAGGAATCCCATCGAGGAACCCTCCTTCGTCATCCCGGTTCGTCCCCGTCTGGTTACACCCCCCTCCCCTTCGCTGCCGGTTAAGGAAGAAGTCTCAGTCACCCCTCCTATCACCGTTACTGCTTCAAAACAGCAATTACCTAAAAATATTTGGTTAGTGGTCGGGTTAATTATTATCGTGGTTCTTACCTCCGGTTTAGGGGCTTTTTGGCTGGTTTCTGCCTCTAGAAACGCGGGTTCGACCGACTGATTGACTTTCATCTCGGCATTTTAAGCTCAATTAGTCGGTTTTAACAGTCGGGGAATTTACCCGAATAATAATAAATCCTGTTTAAAAGGGATAGGAAAGTGGGGAGTGAGAAGTCCTGTAGGGGCCAAGCATTCGGGTATAACCCATCGCTGAAACGGTAGATTTCCTGTCCGAATGCTTCGCCCTTACTTTTTCAGCCAGTCCTAACCAATTCAGGTAAAGGTTCAGGACCCACCCATCTACCTTGTTTCCAGATTTCCTCATCCTCTACCGGTAACGCATCGGGATCGGAACGGGCAGCTTGATCTATTTCCTCTTCGGTCATCTTGTTGAGCCGTTCTCTCTCTTTTAGTTTTTCCGTGCCGGACTCGTTGACATCCTCACCGCCGTGAACGGACGGCGATTCCCAAACCTCACGATTTGGGTTTCTGCTTCTTTCCCGAAGGATTTTTCGCACCTGCCTTAACAGATTTACTCTGTTCTGGTCTTATGGTCGCTCTACAGACTGACACCGCAAGCCCTGCGGCCAAAA
>NZ_JADBTF010000273.1:0-17237 GCF_020246295.1 Microcystis sp. M090S1
ACTGTTGGGCAAACAGAAACCGACCCAAACGCCTTGGGAGAGTCCGGCCTCTGGATTCTTAATGGAGACATTGAGAATCTAAGCTGTCTCGTTGAACAAGGAATTTCCGATAGTGATAGGTCAAGAATCCCCCGTCACAGGGTAGCTTGACGGTGGGAGTATGTCAAAATAGGAGATGAAGATAGCCTGAAAAGTTGGAGAATATGAATTATCTCATTGCCGTGTTAGCTGATCGCATAGAAGCAGAAGAAGCTGCCGTTGCCCTCGAAAAAGCGGGAATTCCCCAATCTCAAGTGACCATTCTCGGTCGCGGCTATAAAAGTGCCGATGAGTTCGGTTTGATCGATCCCTTCCAACAGGCCAAAAAACGGGCTACTCTCATGGCTTTTTGGCTAATTCCCTTCGGTTTTGCCGGTGGCTACCTTTTTAACCTGATTACGGGATTGCATACCTTTGATTGGGCCGGAGAACCGGGGAATCATATTGTTGGCGGCATTGCTGGGGCGATTGGGGGGGCGATGGGTAGTATTTTCGTCGGTGGTGGCGTGGGTTTATCGTCCGGCAGTGGCGATGCACTTCCCTATCGCAATCGTCTCGGCGCCGGAAAATATATTATTGTCGTGCAGGGTTCCGAAAACTTGAAAAATCAAGCGACTCTTATCCTCCGTCAATTTAACCCCGAAAATCTGCAAGGATACGCCCTAGAACAGTGAACGGTTATCGGGAATAAGTTATCGGTCATTTGATTTTTTCCTAAGAATTTTTGATTAATTACCAGAAAACAATGTCACCAAGAGAAGAATTACTAAAGGGTGTCGAGAATCGCGAGGAGATAGCGAAAGTTATTGATAAAGCCGAACAAGCGATCAAGACTTGGGAAGTGACGGTGACAGACTTTCTTTCTCCCGCGGTTTTAGCGGAAGTAGAACGGGTTTTTCAGCGTTTAACCGATGTGTCAATGCAAAAATGGGGCGGTTATCCCCAAGCAGAAAGACAGCGCCTCGGTATTGCTAGAGTTGATCTACCTTTGACAGTAACAGATATTCCCCTATCTGCCCTTGATATTGCCGGTAATTTTCTTTTTGATACCGCTAACCACCGGGATTTTTTAGGGGCGATGTTGGGGACGGGTATCGTCCGGGAAAAAGTCGGCGATATAATCGTTTTAGGTGAGCGAGGAGCGCAGGCGATTGTAGTGCCTGAATTGGCAGATTTTTTATGTGCTAATTTACTACAAGTGCGTTCAGTTCCCGTGAAAACTAGCCCGATTCCTTTGACGGAATTAAAAGTTAGACCACCGCAAAAAAAAGAAATTAATACTGTGGAAGCTTCCTTGCGTTTAGATGCGATCGCCTCGGCGGGTTTTGGCATTTCTCGCAGTAAAATGGCCGAAGCAATTAGCGCCGGGGATGTGCGAGTTAACTGGAAAGATATCAGTCAATCTAGTTATAATGTTAAAACCGGTGATTTGATTTCTTTTCGGGGAAAAGGTCGTTTAGAAGTGGGTGAGGTTACTGTGACAAAAAAAGAGCGCTATCGGGTTCATTTAACTAGATTTATTTAGTTTTTTCTGTCTCTAGAATTTGTGATTAGACAGATTAATTGCCATGGCTGAGAATTTCGCCGTAATCGTGCAACTGTGTCAAGTTAGTCCCATCGGTAAACTATTACCGGGGGCGCTTTATGTTCATCGAGAAGCATTACATCAACTGGATCCTATCCTCCAGAATTACGAACAACAAGCAAGAATTAATCAGCATTTATCCGAGGCAACAATAATTAAATTTAGCACCGATAAACCGAAAATATCCTATCTTTTTTATCCCGATTTTGATCGGGAACCTCACCCAGCTTTAACTAAAAGTTTAGTGGTAGATATGGGGACATTAATCTTAAGTGAATGGAATTATCAAAATGCCGATAATCCGCCCATTTTACACCGAAAAGAAACTTTTGTTACTAGGGACTATCCCCTTTATCAAGAATTCGAGCATCTCACAAAAATCGAGAGTGCTTTAGGACTTTTAAACAGTTCTTATCCCATCGGTACTAAACAGGAATGGCAACGGCTTTTAAGAAAGCATAACCTTGATTTTGCAGGAGATTATTTAGTTTGTAATCTAGAGGGACAAAAGGAAAAATCGATAATAATTGATCGCCACAAAGCCGCTCTTGTTCGCAAAACCCTTTCTCGTCCGACAAGATTAGCATTAGCGGCGGGATTATTCCTTCCTGAAACCACTTTTTTTGATTACGGTTGTGGTTATGGAGGTGATATAGAACGCATAGCTGAACAGGGTTATCAAAGTGAAGGTTGGGATCCTTATTATCGTCCCGATAGTCCTTTAAGTGAATCTGATATTGTTAATTTAGGCTATGTAATTAATGTTATTGAATCCGCCGAAGAACGGCAGGAAGCCTTATTAAAAGCTTGGCAACTAACCCGTCAAGTTTTAATTGTTTCAGCACAGATTCTAATTGATGATAGCGAACGGGGTTTAATGGCTTATGAAGATGGAATTATCACCCGTCGTAATACCTTTCAAAAATACTATCAACAGGAAGAACTAAAACAGTATATTGATAGCACTTTGGGGGTTGATTCTATTCCAATAACTTTGGGAGTTTATCTAGTTTTTCGAGAGGAAGAAAAAGCGGAAGCTTTTCGTTTATCCAGATGGCGTTCCGGCGCTACCACTCCTAAAATTAAAACCCATCTCAAATGCTTTGAAGATTACGAAGATTTATTGACTCCCCTGATGGAATTTTACACCCAGCAGGGACGTTTACCTGTCGCGGGAGAATTATTACAAGAGGAAGAAATTAAGGCAGAATTTGGCACTTTTAGACGAGCTTTTCAAGTGATTTTACAAGTAACAGAAGCGGAAGAATGGGAGATAATTGCCGATAAAAGACGCGCCGATCTTTTACTTTATTTAGCTTTAAGTCAATTTAGCCACTGTCCGAAAGTACGGGAATTATCCCCCGCTACCCGTGCCGATTTTAAAGCTTTATTTGGCAGTTATCGCAATGCTTGCGCTTTAGCAGAAGAAGTGTTAATAAGTGCGGGAAATCTGCCAGCGATCGCTCGTACTTGTGAAAATAGTTCTTTAGGCAAACTTTCCCGTTATTCCCTAACTATTCATATTAGCATTCTGGAAAAATTACCGATGTTATTACGCTTATATGAAGGTTGTGCTAGTCAAACTATCGGACGGTTAGAAAATGCTAATGTTATTCGTTTATCCTTTCGTCAACCCAAAATTTCCTATCTTTATTACCCCAATTTTGATACAGAAATACATCCGATTTTAGCTACTAGCATGGATGTATATTTAGGTTCGGCTGATTTTAGCTTTCGTGATTATCGGGATAGTCCTAATCCGCCAATTCTACACGAAAAAGAGCTTTTAGTAACGGCGGATTATCCTAACTATGATAAATTGCTTCAGTTAACTAAATTAGAAAAGGATTGGGGATTGTTAGAAGATCGAAAAGCGATCGAACGTTTACAGGGTTGGCAAAAATGTTTAGAGGAGCATTGTGCTATAATCAAGGGCCATCAGATTCTGTGGCGAAAAGATGCTGATCCCTATAAAGTTAGGATTTTACGCGCTAAAATTAACGCCAGAAGAAATCAAAATAAGTCTTCCTGAGTAATTAAGTAAAATAGACGAGGTAATTAATTTTATGATGACTACGATTCGGTTACAAGGATTAGAAGGTTTCGAGTTAAAAGCTAATGATCCTGAACAAAGAATGTTAATTTCTGGGGTGAATTGGCAACAGTACGAAACCCTCTTAAAACATTTAGAAGATAGTTCGAGTTATCGCATTACTTACTTAGATGGAATGGTAGAAATTATGGCTCCTAGTCGTCGTCACGAAGTTAGCAAAAAAAATATCGGTAGATTGGTAGAAGTTTATTTAGAATATGCTGAAATTGATTTCTGGGGATTAGGTTCCACCACTTTGCGAAAACAGGAAAAAGAAGCGGGAAAAGAACCAGATGAATGTTTTTGTTTATTCACAGAAAAAGAGTTTCCTGATTTGGCGATCGAAATAATTTTAACCAGTGGCAGCCTGAAAGTCTTGGAAGTTTATAAAAGATTGGGAACTCAAGAGGTTTGGTTTTGGCAAGATAATCTGTTAAAAATCTATTCTTGGCAAGAGAATGGCGAATATATTTTAATCCCTAAAAGTGCTTTATTACCGGATTTAAATTTAGAATTATTAGCCGAATATGTCAACCATCCTAATCCCCGTCTTGCTGTCAAAGAATTTCGCTCGCGTTTATCAGAAAATTCCTAGTTATAATAACTATTGTCTTTCCATGAATTCTCAAGTAAAATTTAACCTATCTATCCTAGCAATATTTTTATTTTCTCTGGCGATAAGATTCTGGAATCTCAGTCAATTTAATACTCTTGTTTTCGATGAAGTTTATTATGCTAAATACGGCAATGAATATCTAATCGGTAAAGAATTTTTCCAGTCTCATCCACCGTTAAGTCAATATTTAATTGCTATTAGTATCTGGATTGGTTCCCATTTTCCTGCCGATCCTGAAACCATTAATAATTTAACAGGTTCCCTGCGCTCAACTTTTAGTTATCGCTGGTTAAATGCTTTCACTGGTTCTTTTATTCCCCTAATTATTGGCGCAATTGCTTATCAATTAACTCGGAGAAAAACTGTATTTTTAATCACAACTTTCCTCGCCAGTTTAGACGGATTATTTCTGGTGGAATCCCGCTATGCTCTCAATAATATTTACTTAATTTTATTCGGTTTGTCTGGACAATTATTTTTTTTATTAGCACTCCAGAAAAATCAAAAACTCAATTGGCTATTCTTATCAGGAGTTTGTTTCGGTTTAGCGGCAAATATTAAATGGAATGGCTTAGGATTTTTACTGGGAATATTTATTTTTATCGGTATTGCTTGGTTAATAAAATTATTGAATCAAGAGCAGTCAAAAGATAATCTTTGGACAAAGGCAACTAACCTGAGATTAGAGTACATTTTTATCGCCTTAATTGTCTTTCCCCTAGTCACCTATAGTTTGCTGTGGATACCGCATCTTCTCGTCAACCATCAATATAATTTTTGGCAAGTACATCAAGAAATTTGGTCATTTCATCAGGGAATAAAAGGTAATCAATCTGATGTCCATCCCTATTGTTCTCCCTGGTATAGTTGGTTAGTAATGGGGCGACCTGTGGCTTATTATTTTAAGAGAGTAGGTGATAAAATTTATGATGTTCACGCTATGGGAAATCCGTTTTTATGGTGGTTTTCTACCGGAGCAATTCTAGTAGTTTTTAGTCGATTATTTAACCGAAAAGAGCGAGTAATTTCCGCCTATCTTATCTGTAACTATATTGCTAATCTGCTGCCTTGGTTAAAAATTAGTCGCTGCACCTTTCTCTATCATTATATGGCTGCCTATAGCTTCACTTTGATTGCTCTAGCTTGGCTCTTAGCCGATGGTTTAGAAAGTTCCAGTCCTATTTATAAAAATTGCTCGCGCTCGCTCATAATTTTGATAATTTTTGCTTTTATCCATTGGCTACCAATTTATTTAGGCATTCCCCTGTCAGTGCGGGATTATTATCTGAGAATGATTTTTTCCAATTGGATTTAGGATGAAATTAGCGGCAAAAACTGATACAATAAAATCATGAAAAAAGCGATCGCAGGAGTTATGGGTAAACAAAGAATCTTATCGGGTGTGCAACCAACCGGCAATTTACATTTAGGCAATTATCTCGGTGCGATCCGCAATTGGGTGGAGGGACAAAAAGACTACGATAATTTCTTTTGTGTGGTCGATTTACACGCGATCACCGTTCCCCATAATCCCGCCACTCTTGCGGAGGATACTTTAGCAATTGCCGCTTTATATTTAGCCTGCGGAATTGATTTAGAATATGCGACTATCTTTGTCCAATCCCACGTTAAGGCCCATACGGAATTAACTTGGTTATTGAATTGTATCACCCCTTTAAATTGGTTAACCGATATGATTCAATTTAAAGAAAAAGCGATTAAACAGGGGGAAAATGTTGGCACGGGGTTACTCGATTATCCCGTGCTGATGGCCGCCGATATCCTACTCTACGATGCCGATAAAGTACCCGTGGGAGAAGATCAAAAACAACATTTAGAATTAACCCGCGATATAGCTGTTAGAATTAATCATCTTTTTGGACAACCGAAACAACCAATTTTAAAACTTCCTGATCCGATGATCCGCAAGGAAGGAGCGCGGGTGATGAGTTTAACCGATGGCCGGAATAAAATGTCTAAATCCGATCCTTCCGAGATGAGTCGGATTAATATTCTCGATAGTCCTGATGTCATTGCCAAGAAAATTAAACGCTGTAAAACCGATCTAGTTAAGGGTTTAACTTTCGATGATCCGGAGCGTCCCGAATGCCATAATTTATTAACTCTCTATAGCATTTTATCGGGAAAAAGTCAAGAGGTAGTCGGGGGAGAATGTGCCGATTTAGGTTGGGGACAATTTAAACCGATGTTAACAGAAGTCACCATAGAATCTCTGAAACCTATTCAGGAAAAATACGCCGAAATTAGAGAGGATAAAGATTATTTAGGCACAGTTTTGCGGCAAGGTCGTCTCAAAGCAGAAGCGGTGGCCAATCAAACTCTCGATCGAGTCAAAAATGCCATGGGTTATTTACCACCATTTTAGGGATAATTTTCGGGTGCATCTGATAATTATCAATCTACTCAGTTGAGATTTTTCAAGGAAAACTCGCTGCTTTATCAGTCAATCTTTAACTCTTGGTGGGGTTCTACCCCCCATCCAGGGTAAGGGAAGGAGAATGATTACAAAAGTTATTAAATTAAGCACAACTCCAGTGATATTTTGGTAAAATAAGGGCATAATTGAAACTATCAAAATACTTACCTGTCCTTTGAGATTATGGTTGTAGAGTCCCAGGGGAAACAAAAAAAACTATCGTCTAGGGAAGATAAGTCTCGTCCAATTGCCAGCAAGGAACAAAATTCTTATCTAGCAGAGGGAATTGTTGATCATCAATCAACTCAGATTGCTCCTTCCTCCTTACTACAGCCATTTTCTCCAGAGTTAGAAAAAGATAGAGCCAACAAATTTAATTCTCTTAAAGAAATTCTAGTTAGTCATCTTGGTCAACCTTTTTACTCGGACAACGGCTTTATTCTTTATCAAGGAGATGCCACAGACTTTTTGTCTAAACTATCTCATAGTGACATAAAAATTGACCTCACTGTTACATCACCACCTTATAATATTGGCAAAGAATATGAACGAGTTCTTTCAATCAATGACTATGTTGATTGGTGTGCTAATTGGCTGCGGCAAATTTATCAGATTACTCAAGATAACGGCGCTTTGTGGCTAAATGTTGGTTATTTAGAAGTACCAGAAAAGGGATTATGTGTTCCGATTCCCTATCTTCTTTGGGATAAGTCTCCCTTTTATCTTTTACAAGAAATTGTCTGGAAATATGGGGCAGGTGTTTCTACAAAAAATCGTCTTAGTCCTCGCAATGAAAAATGGCTTTTTTATCTCAAAAATTGCCAAGAATATACTTTTAACTTAGATAATATTCGTGACCCTAACGTTAAGTATCCCAATCAAAAGAAAAATGGTAAATATCGTTGTAATCCCCTCGGTAAAAATCCTTCTGATGTGTGGGAAGTTCCTAAAGTCACTACAGGAGAAAAGCGCAGTTCTAAGGAAAGAACTGGACATCCCGCACAATTTCCTTTAGCAATTGTCGAGAGAATTATACAAGCTTCATCTAATCCGGTAGAAATAATTCTTGATCCCTTTGCTGGTTCTTGTTCCACGGGAATAGCGGCCTTGGGATTAGGAAGAATTTTTGTGGGTTTTGAAATTCGACCAGACTATTGCGAGATAGCTGCAGAGAGATTTAAAAGATTTAAAAAAGAAAGAAGCAATACTTATATTCAAGGATCATTATTATAGTATTAAAAACGGATTTGGTATGATTGACTTTTTTTAACTTGTTTTCGCAGTTTCAATCATTGGAAATGCGATCGCCAATAAAAGTAGCAGAGTCCAGCAGTTACCCCAAGACTAGGAATTGTTATCCCCGTGGGAATTTCCCACATCGCCGACTCGGTTACTAATATGTTGTACGATTGTAACAAGAGGATTTTTTTCCTTAAAAATTGACATATTTGAGGTTTTGATTATGCCTTATACAAATGAAGAAGGTGGACGCTTAAATAATTTCGCCGCCGAACCGAAAGTTTATCAAGCGGCTCCCCCCACTAAATCGCAACAACGTAATTATCTTGTCTGGGGCGTTGCTGCGATCACACTTGTCGGTGGACTGTTAGCCGTCGCTTTTTACGCATCTCAAGCTGGCTAAAATTTAGTCCCTCGTAGTTGCGATTTAGCCTCGTTCACTCCTCTTTAGCGCTAATATCACAACTACTCCCTATTCTAAGGCTTTTGACCCTGAATTAATGCCACTGCTGACTGAGACTTAGCCGCAGTCCCCTGTTTACCCTGAGATAACGCTAGACGGGCCGCTTCCTCTAAATCAGCGATCGCTTTTTCCCTGTTTCCCAATTTATAATAGGTCAAACCCCGATTGTGGTACGCTTCGGCAAAATTAGCATTAATTTTCAGACTCTCATTATAGTCCCTTAAAGCCATTTCCTGCTGTCCGGCTCGGTTATAGGACAGGGCGCGATTATAGAAAATGCGATCCTGTCCTCTAGTTCCCTGTAAACTCAAAGCTTTTGTGTAATCCTCGATCGCTTCTAGGTGTCTTCCCAAGTCATCCTTAGCATTACCGCGATAAATAAAGAAATCAGCAAAATTTCCGTTTAAAGCGATCGCTTTTGTGCAATCTTCCACCGCTGCCTCGTATTTTTTCGTCAGATAATAGGCATAACAACGATTACCGAGAGCATTAACATAATTAGAGTTGATTGTCAAGGCCTGGGTATAATCTGCGATCGCTCGCTCGTACTGGCCGAGAACTAATTCCGCGTAGCCGCGATTATAATAAGCATCGGCATCCTTCGGTTCTAATTGTAGAGCTTGAGTAAAATCTGCGATCGCCCCTGAGTAATCCCCTGCGGTTAAACGATCCACCCCCCGATTATAAAATTCTACAGCCTTCACGGGGTTAGCGGTAGTTTGAGCGCTTAGGGGAGAGATAGTCAGTAAAAAAGTCGCTATAGCCATAATAATTGTCAATTTTTTCTTAATTTTCATAATCCGTTCACCTAAACAATTCAAGGTAAAATTAAACAGCCCTAATCACAGGTCAAAATATCATGATTAAATCTCTTTTGGCGACTTTCCTCCTAATTACCACCCTCCTCTTAACCAGTTGTGCAACTCCCATCGCTGGACTGCAAGGATATACCAGTGGCAGCCAAGGCTATCAATTTTTATATCCTAAGGGTTGGACGCAGGTGGATGTGAAAAAAGTTGCAGGAGTAGATGTGGTTTTTCATGACCTGATCGAAACGAGCGAAAATTTAAGCGTTATTATCAATCCCGTCCCCGACAATAAAACCTTAACAGATTTAGGGACACCCTCGGAAGTGGGCTATCGTCTCCTGAAAAATAACAGTCTTAACCCCAATCTCGATAAGGAAGTAGAATTAATTCGCTCAGAATCCCATCAAATCGACGGTCAAGATTATTATATCCTCGAATATCAAGTTAAATTAGCCAACGGCCAAGAACGTCATAATCTGGCCAGCGTCACGGTTAATAATAATAAACTCTATTCTTTTAATCTTTCCACTTCCCAAAAACGTTGGACGCAAATTCAAGAACTCTTTGAAACTATCGTTGATTCTTTCTCGGTTAGTTAGGGAAATAGGCCACAGGCAATAGTAAAATGTAGGGTGCGTTAGACGGCAAAAATTCCTGTTTTGACTTCAAGGTAACAATCCGTCGTAACGCACCACCTATCATCAACTAGGTAGCCGGTTTACAATTAAAGATAACAGACAAAGAACCAGAAGCCTGTCCCACTATCTAACAATTATCTAACAATTAATTGAGATTACTTACTGAGTCAGTAATCAGTGGGGAAGTGGTAACTGATAACTGATAACTGATAACTGATAATTAGCTGGTTATAATTAAATTAAAAATGGATTTGAGGTTCGATCCCCCCTACCCCCTAGGGTTGATTCAAGGGTAGGGTTGATTCATGAATCAACCCTACCCTTGATAAGGGGGGTGTCTGATAATTTTTAACGCCTACCTACTTAACTGATAACTGATAACTGATAACTGGTAACTGAATATGAGTAACTCGGAAGAAAATAGACTAGATAGACTCGAATCTCTTGCTGAAACTACCCTAACAGAACTACGGGAGATTAGATTAGGATTACAGGAGATTAAATTAGGACTACAGGAAACCAATCAGGGATTAAAAGAAACTAGAGCGATCGCTAATTCTAACGCCAAATCGATCGAAGCGTTAACTAATAGTCTTGCTGAGTCTAAAAAAGAATGGGAAAAAGACAGACGGGGACTTTATCAACTGCTAGGACAATTAACTCGATCGATGTCGGATTTTTATGAGGTCCAGTCAGATTTTTACAATCGATTTGACAAAATTGAAGAAAGAGAATCACGCATGGTTGAGATTTTAGATCGTTATTTACCCCCCGAAAATCCTGTCAATTCCTAGCAGGTTTTGCCATAGCATTGTTAGGTTTTACAGGTTGGGGAGATTTTTCATTTATCAGTTACTCCTATCTCCTGTCTCCTGTCTCCTGTCTCCTGTCTCCTATCTCCTATCTCTTTTTACTGAAAAAACTATGTCCATTCCCTTGATTCTTGCTTCCGCTTCTCCTGCGCGCAAAAAACTATTACAAATGGTGGGAATCGATCCAATTGTGCGAGTGAGTAACTTTGATGAATCGACAATTAATGCTGATGATACTCTCCATCTTGTCCAAACTTTAGCCCAATGTAAAGCGCAAACGATCGCCCCTAAATTTGATACAGGATTGATTCTTGGTTGCGATTCCGTCTTAGAAGTAGCGGGGGAAGTCTATGGCAAACCCAAGGATAAATCAGAAGCGATCAATCGTTGGCAAAAAATGCGCGGTCAGGTGGGTACACTCTATACAGGTCATGCTTTAATTGATCGAGTTAATAATCAAACTTTGACTCGTTGTGGGATCACTAAAGTTCACTTTGCCAATATCAGCAATGAAACAATTATTGCCTATGTTGACACCGAAGAACCCCTCAAATGTGCCGGGTGTTTTGCCCTAGAAGGAAAGGGGGGTCTATTCGTGGAAAGATTAGAGGGATGTCACAGTAATGTTATCGGTTTAAGTTTGCCCCTATTTAGGCAGATGTTAACGGATTTTGGCTACCAAATCACTGACTTTTGGTGATCTTTTTGCTGATAATTTCACCAAATTTATTGACAAAAAGGCTTGACAAATTCTCAGATTTGCGTTAACCTTTTATTATAATGGGAATCCGTGTCGCCCTGCGAACCCCTCTTTTTTCTATCGGATAGCCGCAAAATTTTTAACCCTTTCCTTTTCACTTTTTCCCGAAAAAACTATGTCTTGCTTGCGCGTGGGAATTGCCGGTCCGGTGGGTTCAGGAAAAACAGCCCTGCTCGATGCCCTGTGTAAAAAATTGCGGGATCAATATCCGATCGCCGTAGTCACCAATGACATTTATACTCAAGAAGATGCCCAATTTTTAGTGCGATCGCAAGCTTTAGACCCGGAAAGAATTTTAGGAGTAGAAACGGGAGGATGTCCCCATACAGCTATTCGCGAGGATGCCTCAATTAACTTAGTTGCCATTGAACAGTTAGAGAGAAAATTTGCTAACTTAAAGTTAATTTTTCTGGAAAGTGGTGGCGACAATTTAGCGGCAACCTTTAGCCCCGAATTAGTAGATTTAACCATCTATGTGATTGACGTGGCAGCCGGAGATAAAATCCCTCGCAAGGGGGGACCGGGTATCACCAAATCGGATTTATTGGTAATTAATAAAATAGATTTAGCCCCGATGGTGGGGGCAGATTTAGGAGTGATGGATAGAGATGCCAAAAAGATGCGCGGGGATAAACCCTTTATCTTCACCAACTTAAAAACACGGGAAGGATTAGAGCGAGTGATTGCCTTTATCGAAAAGAATTTATACTAACTATTACTAGGAATAAAAAAGAGAGCGCCAGAAAAATTTAGGTAAAGCTAACATTCTTTTCCAGCGCCAAGGTTCCTGATAGAGTCGATACAACCACTCTAAATTATTGTCACAGAAAAAGCGAGGGGCGCGGATTTTTGTCCCGGACCAGATATCAAAACTGCCCCCCACACCTACCCAGATAGCTTGGGGACAGAGATATCGATGTTCCCTAATCCAATATTCTTGTCGTGGTACTCCCAAACCAACTAAAATTAACCGCGGTTGTTGATCTTTTAACACCTCGATCCAATCGGACATTTCCTCGGAGGATAGATAACCATGGTTAGTCAGAATGCGGATATTAGGTATCTTTTTTTGCCAATTACTTGCCGCTTTTTCAGTAATCCCCGGGTTACCACCAAAAAAGGCAATAGGAAAACTCTCTCCCTGCATTCCTAACTCAGTAATTAAGGATTCTGATAATTCAATACCGGGGCAGCGGGTTTGTTTTTTACCCCTTAATTTTAAGTAAATGACAATCCCGGCGCCGTCGGGAATAACTAAATCTGCTTCCCGAATAACTTGTGCCACTTTAGCATCATTTTCCCCTAACATTGCCATTTCTGCATTAAGAGTGACAACGTGGGAACCAAAACCTTGATAGGTGCGATCGATTAACCAACGACTGTAGTTATCGAGGAGATGAACCGGTAAACCAAGAACAGAATATTTGGGGGGAGTTTCTAACATATAAGTCATCTTGATTTAGTTGTCATTTTATCGAGAAATTGGCACAAAATCTACCCCAAAACTAGAACGAGAACCGGGTTTAACTACCACTAATTGCACGGATTGATTGCGATCGCCAGACGGTAAAAATCGCACTGGATTAGTCGCCCCAGGGACAGAAAAATCACTGCTTCTTAAGGCCTGTTGAACTCCCTCGCGGCTAGATTCTGCCTTAATGCCAGCGATTAAAGCCTGGGTAGCGTCATAGGCGGTAGCAGTGCGCCAATTTACGTCTCCTTGCCACAATTGGCGGGAATTATTCACAAAAGGACTGTTCGGATTAGCCCCTAAATGCCAAGCGACAGCGACAATCATGCCAAGGGCATTTTTTCCGCCTACATCCAGAGTTTTGGGGCTATAAACGTCATCACCCGCCACAATCGGTAATTTTTGACCATTGATTTGAACCACCTGCAAAGCCTTATCTAGGGTACCACTATCCCCAAGAAGGGCGATTAGATTTGCTCCCTCTTGTTGAGCTTGTTGGAGACTTTTAGAAGGGGTAAAAGTGAGGGAAGATAGATCAAATTCACTCACCACTTGACCTCCTCCTAATCCTAAAGCGGTGATAAATTCAGATTTTAGGGATTGACTATAATTGCTTTGGGAGTTAAAAAATACCACTGCCTTGACGTTAGGAATTTTTTGCAAGCTAGATTCGGCTAATGCCCGTGCCGCCACAAAATCACTGGGAACAGAACGAAAGATATAGTCACCAAAATTGGAGAGTTTAACTGAGGTACTGATGGGGGAAATCATTACTAATCCTGCTTTTTGATAGATAGCGGCCGCCGCTAAAGAGGTGTCACTGCTAGTGTGTCCTACTACTCCTAAAATGCTGTTATCAGCCGTTAATTTTTGGGCAATTTGAGCGGCAATTTCGGGATTATCAGCATCATCAGCAATGAGAACTTTTAAACGAGTGCCATTAATTCCTCCAGTTTGATTGATTTGATTTTGAGATTGGGCAACTCCTCGTAAAACTTCTAGGGCGGTGTTGACATTGCTCCCAATTGGCACGGAAACGGCGATAGTATGGGACTTCGCTTGACCAATACTGGCGTTATTTAAGTAGATGAGAGCTTCGGGATCATTTTGATTAGCTCGCAGGGATTTTTCTAGGAGGTAAACTGCTTGCTGAAAGTCTCCTTTTCCGATTGCCTGTATAGCAGCTTGTTTGTCAGAAGAAGCCCCTTCAACTATTAATAAGTTTTCCCCTTGACTAAATTTTGCTTGTGCCGATACCGATTTTTGCTCTGGTGATATTTTCTCGATTTCAGAAAGATTGGTTGGGTTATTTTTTCCTTGAAAACGATTGTATAACCACCAACCACCTGCCCCAAAAAATATTAGGGTAATCACCAGGGCTAAAAGCAGGGTAACGGTCTCATTTTTCTTGCTCATGGGCTGATCAACTAAGATTAAATTAATGGTTTAATCGAGATTTATAGTTAATAAAAGTAACATTTTTTTGTTTTTAATATGCTAATTCAAGTCTGAATGGCAACAAGATCCGATCTACCTTGATAGAATACCTCATTTGGGGTCTGATAGTCAAGACATTGTTGAAATGCGTCTTAGCTTATTAGCGATACTTTACCTTTTTGTTTGGGAATCTTCTAAATGTTTTACCAAAACATTTGAGGATAAAGGACCGTGTAAATGACTCCAGGGTAAAACCTGTTCTAAACGCCATTGCTGATGAACATAATAATCTAGAGGGGGAATTTGTCCTTTTAGTTCCTTAAAAGCCCGTTTATAACTGCCTAAAGAATCACCGTAGCCACGGGTTAATTCTAATAGGGAAGTTAAGCGGCGATCGCCCCTAGATAATAGGGCTTGAATCACTGACCAATTATAACTCTCTGGGCGAAATTCTATGCCCTGTTTACCTAATTGTTTCTCTAGATATTTTAATCTTTTTTCGGCCATTTTATTAACGCCAAACCACTGAAAAGGAGTATGGGATTTAGGCACAAATGTGCTGCAACCGAAAGAAATTCGCAGTCCAGAGGCGGCTTTTTTTAATGCTGTTAACATTTCCATAGTCGCCGCTATATCTTCGGTTTCTTCTCCCGGTATTCCTACCATACCATAGAGTTTTATCCCTTTTAAACCGCCGGCTTTGGCATTAATGGCAGCTTGGATAATTTCATCATTGGCTAACTTTTTGTTGATAATTTCCCGCAAGCGATCGGAACCACTTTCTACGGCAATAGTAATTGATTTGGTGTCTCTTTGGGATAAAATTCTGGCTAATTTTTCCGTGACGGTATTAGTTCTAACTGAAGCGATCGAGAGTCTAACTCCCTCAAATTGTGGTTGAAAAAGATAATCGAGTAAGGTTTCAAATTCAGGATGTTGGCTGACGGAAGCACCTAATAAACCCAGGCGATCGGTCACTTTTAAACCTTTTTCAATGGCGGGAATCAGGGATTCTAAACTAGCGGTACGAAAGGGTAAAGTTAGATAACTAGCTAAACAAAAACGGCACATTTCTGGACAACTTCGCACCACCTCTACCATATAAATATTCTCCCATGCCGCTTGTTTTGTTACCACCGTAGAAGCAGCAAGAGTGTTACTGCGATAGGTTTGTTTACTAACAAAGGCAGCAACATTATTATCTATGGGTAGAATTGCTGTAATTTCACCTTCAGAACTATCATAATTAACGGTATATAAACTAGGAACATACACCCCCGGAACCTGGGCTAAATGACGGAGTTTTGTCGGGCGATCGGCGTTTCTAACCTCTTGATAGGCATTAATAAAATCAGCAATTAAATTTTCACCATCTCCCAATAAAATTACATCAAAAAAAGCGGCAAAAGGTTCGGGATTAGCAGTTAAAACTGGTCCCCCTCCAAAAATTATCGCTTGCCGATCTTGCCGTTGATGACTGTGACAAGGAATTTCTAAAGATTCTAACAGCGAGAGGATATTAACATAGTCTAATTCCCAAGAAAAGGAAAAGCCGACTAATTCGGGATAACGGGGTAAAGATTCTTGAAAATCCGTAAATAAACGACTAACTTGTATATCCGATCGCAGGGCTAAAGTTGCCCAAACAATTTGATAACCTAAACTGGTTATACCCACAGAATACTGATTAGGAAAGGCAAAAATAGTTCTAAGGGCATCACTGTGGGGTATTGCGGGAGTAAAGAGGAGTTTTTCGTCTTGTAAGATGGTCATTTCAGTTATCAGTTATCAGTTATCAGTTATCAGTGACTACCAGCAGTCTTTAGTAGCTTTTAATTTTCATTCTCTTGCTAGGGGAGACTTGTTACCTCTTGTTTTTGGTCATATAAGTAGGTGGGTGGAATTAAATATAAGATGAACGTAGGTTGGGTTGAAGAATGAAACCCAACGCCCGATTATGTTACGCTACTGCTAACCCATCCTACAAATAATTGTGCCTCCCTACTTATAAGTTTAATTTAATCTGGAGGTGAAGGAGGGGAAAATATCTCAATATACAGTTCTAGGATCATATCTAAGGTTATGATCCTAGGGAGTCGGTGGTCAAGAACAAATTCAAGTTATACTTCCTCCCTAGGGATAGCTATTGTATTTACAGGAGATTTTCTCTTATATCCTAGCAATTTTCACAGCTTAACTAGGTATCGATTTTATTCCTGAGCGCTGCTTTCAGGCAACTCTTTATCTCCTTCACCCCAGCCGGAACGAAATCTATGAATAACCCAGAAGAATACGTTATAATCATGGCGAAAATCCTAGATTTAACCATTCCCGATCGCTATTTAAATTCTGTGGTTGAAAACTGGCAACGCTTGCAAGAAATCGCCAGTTTAGTGACAGAATTTCCCTTAGAGGATGACGGGGAAAGCGCCCTCAGCTTTGAACCATGACTATTTCTGTGTGCAATTTAGCTCGATCGATCCAAAATCGTCAAACTAGCGCCTTAGAAGTTATTAGCCAGACTTTGGCAGTGATAGAGGTGAAAAATCCCCATTTAAATTGCTTTACCGACATTTTACAGCCTAGGGCGCTCGCTCAAGCCCAAAAAATCGATCAAGCGATCGCCAATGGGGAATCCGTCGGCCCCTTGGCAGGAGTCCCCTTCGCCGTCAAAAATCTCTTTGATATCGAGGGTATTGCTGGACTTCCCCCGTATAAACATACTAGCTATGGCTAAAAGTCTTACAGAGCCTGAGTTCAAGCAATACAATACCAATGAACTACTGGACACAAAATCCTGAAGTTCTTACGCAGATAGGGTTTGAGGCAAAAATTTTCA
>NZ_JADBTF010000274.1:0-4978 GCF_020246295.1 Microcystis sp. M090S1
CAACGAGTTTGACATCCTCACCGCCGTAAACGGACGGTGATTCCTCACCACGCCACCTTTTTAGGATGGTCGTTGAATGGGGTTGACGCGACCCGGGATGCTGCTACCTTAGCGGTAGTCTTACGCTTTCCTCCACGTCCGTTTTGAGTGTCCGAATGCCCTCCGGCCACTTTGAACAAGTCGAAAAAATCTAATGTTCAACCTTATTTCCTAGAAAGTTTTACTCGTTCAAGGCCGAATTTGAAGTCTTTTCTGAACAAAACCCCCTACTATCTGTTGTCAAGGTTCAGTTTTTAGCTTGGTTATCGCTTTTTCCATTGTAGCTTAAAGCCGTCCTAAAAGGACGGGGTTTTAACCCAAATTTTCGATAAACCGACAAACTTGACTTCAGACCGCTTTTTCTGGCCCAGTAGCGACGGGCAGATCCGTGGTACTGTACTCTGTCCAAGAACCTTCGTAAATTCGCACCTTGGGATAACCGAGCAGATGTTTGAGGACAACATACTGTAAAGTCGCTTCCCGTCCCGTACTGCAACTGACAATAATATTATCGGAGGGCTTGATGTTGCGTTGGGCAAGAATCTTCCTGATTTCGTCTAAAGATTTCAATTTATGGGGATTTTTCAGAGATTCATCGGGATTATTCGCTTCCGTAAAAGTCGGCCAGGGTATATTTTTCGCCCCCGGAATATGACCATTTCTCAGCCAGATATCCTGTTTCCCCTGAAAAAGTTCTTCGGGTCTAGGATCGATAAAAACCACATCGGGTTTGCCGATCAATTTCTCTACTTCTGCCAAAGTCACCCGAATCGAGGGATTATCACGGACAGTAAAGCTCCCTGGTTGATATTTAGGGAATTCTTTCGTTACCTTCTGTTCAGAACCCTTATAACCCTTAAAACCACCATCTAAGACGGCCACATCTCGGAAACCCGATCGCTCTAGTAAATAGGCGACCATGGTTGCCCCCAAGACATCGCGACCATCGGAATATACTACCACTCGATCGCCATTAGTGATTCCCGCGGCGGCAAAGAGACTGCCAATTTTATCCTCTTGCCAATATTGAACCGGTAAAAATCCGTTTGGACCACGAAAATTATTATCGGCTATATTCACCGCTTTCGGTAAATGACCGGTGATATATTCCAAAGGATTAATCCGCAGATCGAGAATTTTTAACTTCGGATCGTTGAGATTTTGTGCTACCCACGCCGGCGATACAAAGTCTATCTTAGTCTCAGATTTAGACGTGGCCATCAGGGGCGATGACGGCGCTAAGGTAAAGGTTAAAATGCACAGAAGAACTAAAGTGAGAAAAGCAAGGGGACGGCTTTGAAACCGTCCCAGGGAGAGACCCTTCCCTCGTGGCAGTTTTGATTTCATGATTCAGTGTCAGCGACGAATATCAAACGATAATTACTATAGGGCTTTGATTCGCTTTCTCCAAAAATTTAGGTATAACGTGATATTTTTCTTGGGCAGCAAGTCGGTCAACTAATTAGGGTTTGCTAAAAAAGTTTGTTGGTGGGGTTAGGAGTCAGGAGTCAGTAGTCAGGAGGGGAAGTCAGAATAACAGAATAACCTCGCACACTGAGAAGCGGAACCCTTTGCAATCGCCTCCGGAAAGTGCAAGGGTTTTGAGTCCCTCGGATCGATTTCTCAACGTTTGTCTCTGGCACTTTTCTTGAAAACAAAAGTCCCTAAACCGATTTCTAGCAAGGCTTTCACTGATATTCAGCCAACCCTAATTATTAATTTCCTCTTGGGTGTTGATCGCCTTAGGTGTCTTTAATAACTGTTGCCAGCAGAGATGAACTAGGAGGGACCAAGCGATCGCTAAAAGCCAAGAGGCAAGGATATCACCAGGAAAGTGAACTCCTAAATAAAGACGGGTCCAAGCAATAACCAAGACGAAGGGAATCCCCAGTAAAACTACCCCTAAAAACCAGCGCGTTCTCCAAGATAGGATCAGTAAAGAAACGACTAACAGGGAACTAAATAAAGCATGGCCGCTAGGGAAGGAAAAATCGTGGGGTAAGGGATAAAATAACTCCCAAAATTGCGGGCGATTCCGACGAAAAAGCATCTTGAGGTTATAACTAATAGCCCAACCTCCCGCCATGGTCACAAGGATATAAGCGAACCCATACCAGTATTTTTTTAGGGCAAAAATCAGCAGTAAAATCGTCAGTATCGGTGCCACTCCCCAATAAGTACCTAATCCCGTTAGTTTTATGGCCAAAAAATTTAGGTTTAAATTAGCGGTTTGATAAATAGATAGCATCAGGGATTTTTCCCACGCAAATCCTTGGGGCTGCTGGCGAATAGCGATCGCTAAATCCGTAAAAGTTAGCGATGTTAACAAGATAACCAAGAAAATTAAGCTATTGTTTAAGTAAGTTTTGGGAATCACGGGGAAAAAGTGGCGATCGAGGATAACAGGGGCATTTCTAATACCTGAAAATGAATTAGGCCCAGAATAACTAAAGTGTAAACTGTCGAGGAAAGTAATCCATTTCTTAATTCTTTTTGCCAATTGCGTTCTTCTTTCTCTCCACCGATTAATTCTTTCGTCCCGAATTGCATTAGCAGAATTCCCACAAGATTAGATAACCAATAACCAACCATGGCCGCTGGTAGAAAAAAATCGGCGTGTAAGCAAGCAATTAAACGACCAAAACCGTAGGCAATCGGCAGATTAAAAATTAGATCGTTCCACCAACACAGGGGCGATAATAAGTAACCGATCAATACCAAGGTTCCGTTTTTTATTTTGTCCAGTAGATACATCTTTTTTTTAGTTATTAACTATTAGTTTTGTTTTTTTGCCATCAGCTATCAACTATCTCTGCTATCTAGGGTTTGCGGCAAAAAGTACGGGCGAAGCATTCGGTTAGAAAATCTACGGTTTCACCGATAGGTTATTGCCCGAATGCTTCGCCCCTACAGGACGCGGGCCGATGAAGACGCAAGGTTTTGAACGACGATTCTCTCAAAATCTTGCATCTGTTTCGCAAGAAAAGCCACAAAACCCTTACCTTGCCCACATTTCACATTTATTCAGCAAGTGCTATCTAGCTGACGGCTGACGGCCTACTACTAATTAACGCTGAATTTGGTCAAAAATCGCCCCATCAGCGAAGAATTTTTTCTGTATCTCCTCCCAACTACCGATCGCCGTATAGGGGAACAGATTCGACACTTTTGGGTATTGTTTACTAAACTCTTTAGCCACAGTAGCATTAACCGGACGGAAACCCACCTTAGCGAATTCCCTCTGTGCTTCGGGAGTAAAGAGAAATTGGGCAAAAGCTGTCGCTACTTCCCGGGTTTTGCGTTTATCAACTATTTTATCCACTATAGCCACGGGCGGATCGATCGAAACATTGACCGAAGGAATAGTATAGGAAAACCCGGTTTCTCCTTTTTGACGGGCCAGAATCACTTCGTTTTCGTAGTTAAGCAGCACATCCCCCTGATCCTGTTTAAAGAAGACATCGCTGGCCTCCCGGGCATCTTTGGGTAGTACAGGAACATTTTTATAGACATTGCGGACGAAATTGGTCGCTTGTGCTTCATTGCCGCCGGTCCGAGTTACCGATCCCCACAGGGCCAGAAAATTCCAACGGGCCACCCCAGAGGTTTTCGGGTTGGCAGTGATTACTTTAATCCCCGATTTGGCTAGATCCGGCCAGTTGCGGATTCCTTTGGGATTGCCCTGACGAGTAACTAAAGCTACCACGGAACGAGTGGCGATGCCGTTATTGGGGAGTTCTTTCTGCCAACCGGGGTTAACTAAACCCGCTTTTTGCAAGCGTTCCACATCGGAACCGATAGCCAAATTTACCACATCTGCATCTAATCCGTCGATAATAGCGCGGGTTTGGGAACCAGAGCCGCCATAACTCTGTTTAATCACCACATCCTGTTTTTTCTCTCTTTTCCATTTGTTGACGAATAGAGGAATAATTTTTGAGTAGGCCGATTGAGTCACCGCGTAGGAAACTAGGGTGATTTCCACGGTTTGTTGTTTAGCTTGCTGTTTATGCGGAGCTGCCAGCAGATTACTCGATGCCGATAGGGGACTAAAAGTTAGTCCGATTCCCGTTGTGACGACGGCAGCCGTAGCTAGAGAAATAAAGGGTAAGAGGGTTTTCGGTTTTGAGGATCTAGGCTCATGGATCACGATGTCATCGGCTCCTTTGTTTATTTATGGGAGATTGCTAGGTATTTTCTCTGAGATTGTATTTTATATGAAACAAAAAACAATTTCAATACATTGAAGAAAAAATTATACTGTCTTAGTTCGGTTATATGCAAAGAAATCAAGCGATTAATGGCTTGATTAGCTGAAAAAACTGGAAATATTCGATTTATACGGCTTAAATGTGCCTTTAAATTCGCCTGAAGCCTCTTTATGCTTCCAGAATAGAGATTTTATCGTTTTTATGGAGAAGAAAGAATTTTTTAGCGCTCAAAAACCTCTCCCTAGGTGGCTTCACCGGTGAGGTTAGCGAACCTTAGCAACTATTACCCTAAAATTGAAGCGGTCTAACGACTTCCATCAATGTGCATGGTGCGTTCCCCAAAATCTATTGGTGGAATATTTGGACTTGCATTAGGGAACGCACCCTACAGCGATAGCGATCGCTTACCTTTGACTACGATCTAGGAGATTTCGGTAAGGAGGTCGATCTGGAACTCACCGCCGACGGTGGGGCAATTTCGGTTCCCGAATCCTCGACGATGAACCCGTTAAGTTTGTGGGTTTTAGGACTGATTTTCTTGGGAGGGAAACGATTCCGGAGAAGTTCTTCCAAGAAGTAGTAGTTTGTCATCAGTAATCAGTAAGGTGCGTTTCCCCTCGTCGATTAGTTGCGTAGTCGGAGTTGCAGTGGGGAACGCACCCTACGAAATCTTTGCTGTTAAATACGGGAGAAATGGTGAAAGCAATCATCGAGAATAGTTCGGCAGC
>NZ_JADBTF010000275.1:0-4070 GCF_020246295.1 Microcystis sp. M090S1
ATGTGAGTTTTAGGTTCACTGTTTACTGAAAAAAACTCTCATCTTCCTAGTCCATAATTCGATCCCCCCTGCCCCCCTTGATAAGGGGGGTGCCGATCCCCCCTTAATCCCCCCTTAATAAGGGGGGCATCTGATAATTTTTAACGGCTACCTACTTATTTTTACTTAAATGATTTCCACTTCCCAGATCCCCGATTCTTTTGTCTCACCTTGCCGTCGCGCCTCCGTTAGTCGTACTACCAAAGAAACCGATGTACAGGTGACGATCGATCTTGATGGTAGCGGCAATTGTCGCGCCCAGACAGGAATTCCCTTTCTCGATCATATGTTGCAGCAAATCGCCTCCCACGCTGCGATCGATCTCGATGTGCGCGCCACCGGAGATCTAGAAATTGATGACCATCACACCAATGAAGACGTGGGAATCACCCTCGGACAAGCTTTACTGCAAGCTTTGGGAGACAAAAAAGGCATCGTCCGTTTCGGGCATTTTGTCGCCCCTCTCGATGAAGCTTTAGTGCAGGTTGCCCTCGATTTTTCCGGTCGTCCCCACCTCAGTTATGGTCTAGAAATTCCCACCCAAAGAGTGGGAACCTACGATACTCAGCTAGTGCGAGAATTTTTCGTTGCTTTGGTCAATCACAGTCAAATGACCCTACATATTCGCCAATTAGACGGGATTAATTCCCATCATCTTATTGAGGCTACTTTTAAGGCTTTTGCCCGGGCGATGAGTATGGCCATAGCGATCGATCCCCGTCGCGCTGGTATAATTCCCAGTTCTAAGGGAGTTTTATAGAAGCACTGCTTAACCCGAATTAACGTTAGCTTAGAAGCCCATAATTTGAGCCACTTGGGTTAATTCGGGCGCAATCCCAGATTTTAGTTGGTTATTGCTGTGTTTTACCGCCGAATCTGGGTCTTTTAGTCCATTTCCCGTTAAAACACACACTACGGTGGCCCCATCGGGAACCTGTTGATGCACTTTTAATAATCCTGCCACAGAAGCGGCGCTGGCCGGTTCACAGAAAACCCCCTCTTGGCCTCCTAAAATCCGATAGGCTGCCAATATTTCCTCATCGCTGACCGCGTGAAATTGCCCTTGACTAGCGTGACTAGCGGCCCAAGCTTTTTCCCAGTTAGCGGGGTTGCCGATACGGATAGCCGTGGCTAGGGTTTCGGGATGGTCAACCGGTTGTTTAGAGATAAAAGGGGCAGCCCCGGCGGCCTGAAAACCCATCATCTTCGGCAGTCGGTCACATTTGCCTATCTGGTGATACTGACAGAATCCCATCCAATAGGCGCTAATATTGCCCGCATTACCCACGGGAATACATAACCAGTCGGGAGCATTACCCAAGACATCGACAATCTCGAAAGCGGCGGTTTTTTGACCCTCTAAACGGTAGGGATTGACGGAATTGACTAAAGTTACGGGATAATTTTCTGATAGTTGGCGGACAATCTTGAGGGCATCATCGAAGTTGCCATTAATAGCGATGACTTCCGCTCCGTACAATAAAGCCTGGGCTAATTTTCCTAAGGCCACATAACCATCGGGGATAATCACAAAGGCCCGCATCCCGGCCCTTCTTGCATAGGCTGCCGCCGCCGCCGAGGTGTTGCCGGTACTGGCACAAATCACCGCTTTTGCCCCTTCTTCTTTAGCTTTCGAGATGGCCATGGTCATGCCTCGGTCTTTAAAGCTGCCGGTGGGATTTAAACCATCATATTTGACAAAAACCTTGACATCGCGCCCGATTTGTGCTGAGAGATAGGGGGCGGGTATCAGGGGTGTATTGCCTTCTAGGAGGGTAATTACAGGGGTTTTACTGCTTACGGGCAGAAATTGGCGATATTCTTCGATCAAACCGCGCCAGCCGCCGATAGACGAGGATTTAGTGGGTGATTGGGGGATCGATCGAGAAATAATTGTCATAGCCTTAAGGATACAGATTTGATTAGATGGCCTAACTTCCTATTTTATCGAATAAGCAGGCCAAAAAATTAATCTCGATCGCCCAGTTGGGATTCATGGGGTTTAAAACAGGGATGCGGGAAGATAAAAGACAATAACAGCCAATAAATGGACTTTTTAGGCAAAAAATAGTTTTTTTATCGCTATAAATCTGATTTTTTGCCCTTTTTGTCTTTCAAAAGTTGATTTAATTAGCTGGTTATAATTAAATTGAAGATGGCTCCCCCCTTAATCCCTTGATAAGGGGGGTTTGATCCCCCCTTAATCCCCCCTTGATAAGGGGGGTGCCGAATAGTAGGGTTGATTCATGAATCAACCCTACCTTGAGTAACACCTACCTACTTAATAAACCATCACCGGGTAAATAGCCAGAGATAAAAATTATGAAGGAAAGCACCGTCCCCACCATTAATCTCGCCCCTAAACTCAGACGCGATTTATCTTTATGGAATCCTTTTGATTATCTTTTGCTGTTGTACTGGGTGTTTTATTTTCCCCAAGCAGTGCGCTGGTATGTGGAAACGAGAGACGGCGGCGATAACCATACCGTACAATTGCGTCTAAGGATTCAGTATCTTCTCTTAACTGTAATTATCGTTCTAATTATCTGTAGCATAGCAGCAAATTTAGGACTTTCTGTTAATTGGGGGGACGTGCTGTCGGGCGCGGTGGGGGGCGCGGTGTCAGGCGCGGTGTCAGGCGTGGTGTCGGGCGCGGTGTTGGGCGTGTTGTTGGGCGTGTTGGCTCTGGGCGCGGTGCCGGGCGTGTCGGGCGTGTTGGGCGCGGTGTTGTACGGCATGGCGGGCGCGGTGGCGGGCGCGGTGGCGGGCGTGTTGTACGGCATGGTGGGCGCGGTGTTGGGCGCGGTGTTGGGCGTGTTGTTGGGCGTGTTGGGCGCGGTGTGGGGCGCGGTGTTGGGCGTGTTGTTGGGCGTGGTGTGGGGCGTGGTGTGGCTCGCGTCAAGGAAGACAAGGTCGGGCGTGGGCGAGTTGTCGAGCGTGTTGTTTCCGGTGGTGTGGTGCGTGGTGTGGTGCGTGGGGTTCGGCGTGGTGTTCGGCGTGTTCGGCGTGTCGGGCGTGTTGTCAGGCGACGTGGTGTGGGGCGTGTTGTCGGGCGCGGTGTGGGGCGCGGTGTGGGGCGCGGTGTGGGGCGTGGTGTTAGGCGTGGTGTTAGGCGTGGTGTTCGGCGTGGGGTTAGTGTTGTGGGGCGCGGTGTTTGCCGCGGTGGGGGGCGCGGTGTCGGGCGCGGTGTCGCGCTTGGCGCGGGGCGTGGCGTTGGGTGCGATGGTGCTGGGCGTGGTGCTGGGCGTGGTGTTCGGCGTGGGGTTCGGCGCGGTGTTCGGCGTGTTCGGCGTGTCGGGCGTGTCGGGCGCGGTGTCGGGCTTGGCGTTCGGCGTGGTGTTAGGCGTGGGGTTTATATTCGCCTTTTTCCGTCCTGATAATTGGCTAATCGGGCTTTTGGCTGGCTCCCAAGGGCGACTTTTTCCCCGTATTACCCTTCTACCGCTGCCGGGGTTAACCTCGACTCTACAACAATGGTTACAGCAAGACTGGGAAACGGCTATTAATAACCTCAATCAATACCTTCGGTACAGCCGCCAGTTTATTCCTGTCCTTGTCGCCGTTAACCGCGTTTTACCGCAATTCCCAGAGGCAGAAATTATCTATCGCGTCTCCCGTCTGGCAGAAAATCCCTCCGATTGGCAATTGTTAAAATATGCGTCCGCGAAACCGTTTTCTTTTCCTGACAGCAAAATCCGTCTAGATACTCCTGCTCGCGCCGCCGCCGCTGGTTTTTGGTATCTTCGCCAACAGGACACCGAAAAAGCCGAAAAAGCCTTTGCTGTGGTACGTTCCCTCGCCTACGGGGAAGAAATGTATAGCCTCGCCCAAACTTTACACCGATTTAGTCAGGCAGCAACTCCCGATAGTATCGCTTCCCTGGAGGTTGCCCCCATTGCCGCAGAACCGTCATTACGTCCGCAAACTTGGCAAGCTATCAGCAGTTTAAATCGAGTTATCGCAGAAATAGCTTTAGCACAGAGAAGTGACTCCCAAGAGACTAGAAAACTCGCTCTTAAACGGATTATCAG
>NZ_JADBTF010000276.1:0-15981 GCF_020246295.1 Microcystis sp. M090S1
AAATTAAGTCTGTGGGGGGTGGGGGGGGTTCCCAGAAGTCCTCGAAATCTTCTTCTATCAGTGCCGGAGAGGTGGCAGTTTCGTCGCTTTTGGCAATCGTCATTTTTTCGGCCTCTCTAGGTGGGAGTATCCATGTTTTTGACTCTTGATCGATTCTATGATAACTTCATTACCAACTTGATCATCTTTGCTCAAAAATATTGATGAATAAGCAAAAATTTTTTAACTCGCCGCAGTCTTATTAGCAGCGTTTGCGCCGAAGTGCCGGGGCTTGAGATAATCAGATAGCTATTATCTCAAAAACTATCACCATGACGATCGATCCGCAACAACTCATCGAACTAGCTCTCAAATCGGGAGCGGTGGCAGCCGAAGTTTATCAATCTTCCTCCCTTTCCCATCCCGTTTTTTTTGAGGCTAATCGTCTCAAACAGCTAGAAAGTTCCGAATCCGTGGGAACTGCCTTAAGATTATGGCGCGAGGGTTGTCCGGGGTTAGCGGTGGGTTATGGTGATGTGGAACCTGAAATTTTAGTAGAAACGGCGTTAAATTTATCCTATCTCAATGCCCCGGAAGAAATCGAATTTTCGGCACCACGACAGGCAATCTATGACCCGATTGGGCAAGATGTGGCGGTAGAATCTTTAATCGAGATGGGTAATCAAATGATTGGCCATATTCGCCAAGTTTATCCTGAGGTTATTTGTAGTGGTGAATGGGAATGTGAACGGGAAATCACCCGTTTGGTTAATTCCCAGGGTTTATATTGTCAATATACCGATACAGCTTTGAGTTATTATCTGGGGATTGAATGGGTACGGGGGGAGGATTTTCTAGCGGTTTATGATGGGGAATATACTCGCAGTACACCTCATCCCGAAACGGTAATTAAACAGTTATTGCAGCGACTACAATGGGCAGCCAATAATGTGGATAGTCCCACGGGAAAATTACCAATTTTATTGACCACTAATGCAGTTACCCTGTTATGGGGTACGGTGGCGATGGCTTTAAATGGTAAACAGATATTAGAAAAGTCTTCGCCCTGGAGTGATAAAATCGGTCAATTGGTGATGTCAGAAAAGTTGACTTTATCCCAACAACCCCAGCGAGAACCCTATAGTTGTCCCTTTGATGATGAGGGAACTCCTACCAAATTTTTATCTTTAATTGAGGGAGGTAGAGTTAAGGAATTCTATAGCGATCTTACCACGGCCAGATTATTAAAAACTCCTCCGACGGGAAACGGTTTTCGTCCTGGTTTAGGCGTTTATCCTCTGCCAGATTTAGTTAATCTAATCGTTGCACCTGGAGAGGGAACTTTAGAGGATTTAATCTCGCAAATAGATGAGGGCCTAGTTATCGACCAAATTTTAGGTCATGGGGCCGATATTTCGGGCGATTTTTCCGTCAATATCGATCTGGGTTATCGCATAGAAAAGGGCAAAATTACCGGACGAGTTAAAGATACAATGGTGACGGGAAATGTTTATACAGCTTTGCAGAATTTAATCGCTTTAGGGTCCGATAATCAATGGAATGGTTCCTGTTATACTCCCTCGCTAATTGTTGATAGTTTATCGGTGGTGGGGTAAAAATGTGGCGTTGTCAAATTGAAAGATGCTCCTAATCAGCACCGGAACTGAAATCACTAGGTGTAGGGCTAATTCATGAATTAGCCCTACAATAGGCGTTGTCAAATTGAAAGATGCTCCTAATCAGCACCGGAACTGAAATTAACTCAGCCTACTTTTTGGGGTTAATTTTTTGGGGCTTTATTTGACCTGAAAAGAGGGGGGTCGCAGGCTGGCACGGATTCCCATTCTATAAGAAATTATCTGTCAAGTCGCGGGGTTTTGTCAAGCTTTTTGGGAAAAAAAATTAACCGACACTCAAGGGGAGAAAATTGTCGGCAGAGATATTATTTAATCTCCCCTTTGAGTCGGTATTTTTCAGCTTGGCATTAACGCTTTAGTTGCCGAGGCACCAAGGCGATTTAATTGGCGATTAATTTGCCATCCGACGAGGGTTAAACCCAACCACTGACCGAAGATTGCCAAAGCGAAAGAGGGAAGTGTAGCGTATTTAGTAGCGGCAATGGGAAGAAAAGTAAAAAACCATAAAAGCGGAGATTGACTGGGATTAACTCTCAAGACAGCAAAACAGAGGAAGGGGAAAATAATCAAAATGCCGATGCTAGTAGCTGCCAGCAAAGCGCGTTTATTTGTGCTGGCTAACATCAATAATTGGGCGATAGCGGCATAGACTAAAATCATGTTCATTGCCAAGATAAACCCGGCTGCAGTGGCTAGTTTATATTGATGGAGAGGGGCGATAAAAATAGCGGGAAGGATGAATAAAATGGCAATAGCGACGTTAACAGCCATGGCTAGGGTAGAAGGGCTTTTTTCGCCAAAGATTACAGCTTTCCCCAGACTAATGCCCGTTTTTCCTTGCAGATGACGATAGCGAGTCCAATCTTGGAGAGTTTGACGGGGGGGAGTGAGGGCAAAAAGGATTAACAAGCCAAAAATTGCCACAAAAACGCTAAGAATCGCAAAATTATCGAAAATATAGCTCGGTTGCAGAGTTTGGAAGACAAAACCTAGGCTAATGGCACTAAAACAACCCATCATCCAGTAACTTTGGGGTTTACTAACAAGAGTAGCGAGGGGATTATGGAAGCGACGCTGGAGAATTCTGGTTAAACCGTAGGTGCAGAGGGAAAAATTGAGCAAAATTAAGCTAATACCCATTATAACCGATTGCCAGAGAGATTGACCGTACCAACGAAGGTCGAAGATTTGTGAGATTCCTAGATAGCGTACCGCATCGGGGGGGAGAAAGGTAGATTTAACTAGATAGGGGAGGACAAAACTAGGATTAAAGAGAATTAACCAATCAAAGGGGGTACGGGAACCACCATAGCCCGATAAAGTAAAAATACTGCTATAAAACACAAAGATTAAGACTGTTGCGCTGCCTAACCAGGGTTGAAATCCCCCTAACCATGGCGTGGCTAAAGCGAAACTAAGGGCGGCATGATAGAAAAAGGCACAACTAGCGATTAGAACCGCGTAGAAGGCTAAAATTAACGACAAGGGAATACCTGCTAATAAACCCGCCCCCAAGTGAAAGGGTAAAGCGAGAAGACAGACGAGATAGAGGAGAATGGGAACCCCGAAAATTTTGCCGATAAAAATCGTTCTGGCGGGTTGGGGACTCAGACGGATAAAATTAAGTGTACCCCGGCGTTCTTCCCCAGAAAGATCGGCGATTAATTGATAGGTTCCCACCACTAAAAGAGCGAAAATGCCGGTAATGCTCAGAAAAGTGAAGATATCTAACCACCATAACCGGGAGATAATCATCCATTGACCATTTAAGTCTTGGATACAGTATTTAATCCCACTATAGGGATAATAGTCGTTGTTATTGGGGGGATTAGCGGTACAGTAACGACTAAATCCCGCCCCTACCGGCAGGCGACTTTGATAGTACAAGTAAACTAATAATTGACCAACAAGGGAGATAACCGAGGCGATCGAGATATTTTTCGGGGTTAATCTTCCTTGCCATTCTCGCATAATTTGCGGGTTGGTTTCCGTAAGGCGATCGATTATTGTCGCTATCATATTTTTGTCCTCTCTACAGCCGTTATCAGGAGCTAATCCTAGATTAACCCGGCAACTTGTCGATCGGTTCGGGGAGGAAGAAATCCATCGAGATGCAGCTAAAATACCGGGGAAGGGAATCAAAAAAATTTTACTTGCGGGTCGAAGAAAAGGGAAAAGTGCCAGACCAGTGAGCTTCTGTTTTACACTAGAATTTGGCCGCCTGAATCTAGATCTATGCCCACTCTGACCCTCAATTTTCCCCTAACTGCCGTTGTCGGCCAAGAAGCGATTAAATTAGCCCTACTCTTAGCCGCCGTGGATCCCGCCCTGGGGGGTGTGGTAATTGCCGGTCGTCGGGGAACCGCCAAATCAGTCATGGCGCGAGCGATACATTCCTTACTGCCACCGATCGAAATTATCGCAGGTAATGTCTTTAATTGTGATCCCAATAATGCCGACGAATGGGACGATCGCACTAAAGAAGAATATAGCAGTGGAGAGGTCCCCGGGGAAGTTATCCGGGCCCCTTTCGTGCAGATTCCCCTAGGAGTCACGGAGGATCGTTTATTGGGTTCCGTCGATGTGGAAGAATCGGTGAAACAGGGGGAACCAGTCTTTCAACCCGGTTTATTAGCCAGCGCCCATCGGGGAATTCTCTACATCGATGAAATTAATCTACTTGATGACCAAATTGCTAACCAATTACTAACAGTTTTAAGCGAAGGACGTAACCAAATCGAACGGGAAGGCATCAGTTTTCAACATCCCTGTAAACCAATCCTGATCGCTACTTATAACCCGGAAGAGGGGGATTTACGACCCCATTTATTAGATAGAATTGCCATTGCCCTTTCCGCCGATGGTGTCCTTAGTTTAGACCAACGAGTCACCGCCGTCAATCAGGCGATCGAGTATGCTGTTTCTCCCACCGCTTTTATCGCCCAATATGCCCAAGAAATCGATGATCTAAAAACCGAAATTATTCTGGCGAGGGAATGGTTAAAAGAGGTAAAAATTAAACCCGAACAAATTAGTTATCTAGTGGAGGAAGCGGTACGCGGTAGGGTAGAAGGTCATCGCGCCGAGATTTTTGCCGTGAGAGTAGCCAAGGCCGCCGCCGCTTTAGAAGGTCGGGATTTAGTCAGTGCCGATGACTTAAAAAGAGCCGTCGAATTAGTCATTGTACCTCGATCGCTGATTACGCCACCACCCCCAGAACAGGAACAACAACAACCACCGCCACCACCGCCACCACCGGAACCGCCCCAAGACGAAAACCAGCAGGAACAGGAAGAAAAAGAGGAGGAGAAAGAAGAAGAAAAAGAACCGGAACAGCCGGATAATCTGCCGGAAGAATTTGTTTTCGACCCGGAAGGGGTTTTACTGGATCCCAGTGTGTTGTATTTTGCCCAGATGGCCCAGCGTCAGGGGAAATCGGGGGCGCGTAACCTGATTTTCTCGGAAGATAGAGGACGTTATATTAAGCCGATGTTACCCCGGGGCAAGGTGAAAAGAGTCGCCGTCGATGCCACTCTCCGGGCGGCCGCCCCCTATCAAAAAGCCCGTCGCTTAAGGAATCCCGAACGTCGTGTGATTATAGAAGAAGGGGATCTGCGCTCAAAACGGTTGGCCCGTAAGGCCGGTTCTTTAATTGTCTTTGTCGTCGATGCCTCCGGTTCCATGGCGCTCAATCGGATGCAGTCGGCCAAAGGTGCGGTTATGCGTCTGTTAACGGAAGCTTACGAAAATCGCGACCAGATTGCGCTGATTCCTTTCCGGGGCGAGCGAGCAGATGTACTATTGCCGCCGACCAAATCGATTACCCTAGCGAAAAAACGTCTAGAAACCCTGCCCTGTGGCGGCGGTTCCCCCTTAGCCCACGGTTTAACCCAAGCGGTTCATGTGGGGATGAATGCCCGTTTATCGGGGGATATCGGTCAAGTGGTGATTGTGGCGATTACCGACGGTAGAAGTAATATTCCTTTGGCGAAATCTTTAGGCGAACCGATTCCGGAGGGGGAAAAACCGGATATTAAGGCAGAACTGCTCGATATTGCCGCTAAAATTCGCTCTTTAGGCATTAAACTGCTGGTCATCGATACGGAGAAAAAATTCGTCTCCACTGGTTTTGCCAAAGAATTAGCCCTAAAAGCCGGGGGTAAATATTATCATCTACCCCGGGCCACGGAACAAGCGATCGCATCTATGGCGCGAGGGGCAATTGCGGGACTGTAGCTGGGGTTTGCGGCAAAAAGTTTTTCGGTGGTGGCAGGGTGTGGGGTGTTAGCCTCAACTCCAATCCCCGCTTGGGATTTACTTCGACCAAGCCCAAAATCGCTGAAACCCAGATATATCAAGGAAAATCATAAATCGAGGTTAACCCTTTGTCCCGTAATGTGCTGACCGAAAACGCATAAGTCCCACTAACGGAAGATTTTTGATTTTGGCAGGAGAGCTAATATTGAGATGTACTCCTAAAAATTAGCTATTGACTCGAATTTTGCTGATTTTCTGTTTGTTTCCCGGTCTGGTGTGACAGCATCTAGAAAAACTTAACAATAATCAGCAATAAGCGAGAGATATACTACAAACAAACATTAGTAAGTTTTAATTAAGAGAACTATGAGCTTTCGATTTGGCAAAATCTTGATAGCAGGGGTATTGGCGGTACTTTTGCTAGTAACTTCCTGTGCTAAAGCTCCCTCACAATTTGACCAAGCGCAACAAGAAAGTACCGCTCGCGGGGCGGCGGCAGTGGTGAAAGAATCCACCTCTGGCGGCAGTTTTAATCGGTTTTTCCCGCCTTCTGGGGGAGGATACGAGCGCATCTATACCCAGGAGAAAAAAGGCTTTGCTGAGGCAAAACTGAAGCAAGATGGCAAAGTTCTGGCTATGTTAGCCATATCTGACATCAGCAATAATCCCGCCGCGGCCAATAAATTCCAAGACAGTCAAACCACAATTAAAGGTTTTCCCTCTGTGGAACAGGGTGCAACCGCCAGCGCCGTTTTAGTCAATAATCGCTATCAAGTCAAGGTTTTATCGCGGGAGCCAGATTTTTCTTCCAGCGATCGCCAAGCTTGGTTAGCTAAGTTCGATTTAGATGGTCTAGCAAAATTAAAGTAAGGAGACATCCGTGAGTAAGCCAATTTTTGAACTGGTGGACGAATTACCGACGAATAATCTCACCGTCAAAGTTCTCAAAACCCTTGATTATGTAGTGCCGGGACAGTGGGATAACCTAGTCGGGTTTAAAAATACGATTATCAAAGTCACCGGCGAAACCGACGAAAGCATGATCCAACAGATTGGCGATCGAGCCGTTTGGTTGTTTAATGATAAATCCCAGGGCTATCAACGGGCGCTCTGGCTCTACCAAACCATCGACAGCGCCGATAATGCCCTAGCCGCCGCCTCTCTTGCTAATGCCGTCGGTGGTAAAATTCCCCTCATGGGCGGTTTAATCGAAAAATTAACCCCTGCCCCCGAAAAAGCGCAAACCATCGATCTAACCTTGAAATTAGTGACCGAATTAGTCGCTTTTTGTCAAATTAATGGCATTCCGGGGGATAGTATCGATGATTTCGTCGCTTCTCTGGGAGATTATAGCGGCGAATCCCTGATGCGGATGGCGGCGTTAGTTTGTTTGGATGGTTTAATTCCCCTGGGGGGCAGTTTTATCCGGAAAGTGGAATCGGGCCTGAGCATTCTCACCCCGGAAGAATTAGAATCTAACTCCACTTTCGGCAGTATTAAAGAATTGATTCCGGGGGGAAATACTGCCAGAAAATTAGACTTTATCGGTCAAAGTTTCGACTCCACTAAAGGTTGGATGAGTGGTTTTGTCAGCGAGCGCAGTTTGAGCCAGCAGGGATTATTGAGCAAAATTCAGGGATTTATCGACTTTTCTGCCGACAAATTGGTATATGTTGGGGCATTCCTCGATATGACCACCAATTACTATGAACATACCGGTATTCAAACCCTGGCTCGTCGTTTAATCGAAAGAGCCGTGGCGGAAATTTAAGTGGCACCGGGGGCAGGGATGGACAGACCGATACCAAATCCGTTTTTAATACCATGATTAAGTCCCCATTCAACTTTAAAAACCCAGTTATGGATTGTTTCCCCCTGCTCCGGCACTCACCCACTTTCCTATACCTTTTCCACGGGATTTAGTATAATATCTCCTCCTTAGCCCCTCAAGGTCATGAATCAGGCACAACTTATCCATGCCGCTAAACTCCAGGATCCAGCCGCTATTATTGCTCTACTTAACCAAAGTCTCTTAACCAGAAAAATAGAGGTTGTTGAAGCCACCCCGCAAGAAAATGCCCTGACTCTAAAAGTTCAATCCAAAAATATACCCAATCAACACAAGTTATTACCTTTTTTGTCGGCAGAAATCAAAAGCTTGGGCATCGATGGATTAGAACAAGTGATCGTTTACGGTATGACCGAGGAATCCGATATCCCCGCTTGGGAAGAATCGATAACCCTGAGTCAAGATGATTTAATCGTCAATCGTGTCACCAAATTAAACTCTTTGCCGATAATAACCGCAGAAATCGCCGAAAATGACCGAGAAGATGCCCCAGAAGCTTTGGAAGACTCTGAAACAACCGAAGAAAAAGCCCTAGAGAAACCGGAGGAGTTCACTGAAGCTGCTGAGAATATTGTGGCGACTGGTGAGCGATTTTCCCTATCTCATCGGAGACACTCCTCTTTTCCCCTCAGTATAATTTTGCCTTACCTAGCGATCGGTTTTGGCACTGGAATTATTATAGGTGCTTACTTTGGCTATCAAAAAGCAGTGAGTGAAATGTACGCACAACCCGGAGCGCTCGAACAAACCCGATAAATTTTCCTGTCCCCAACCTGATATGATCGAAATTGGCGATCTTACGATTAAGACCAATGCAAAATTTTCCTATCTCTAAACCCCAATAATTTAGGGCTTTTTTTCTTGGGAATTTGTCGGTAAGGACAGCAGCAACAGTTTATTTTTTATCTTTAGCCACACATATATAACCGCTCATGTCTATGGAAGAAGCCTTGAAACTCCTAAAAGAATATGGATGTATTCAACTAAAAATTGCCCAATCCCCCGAAGAAGAAGAAGCTCTAAGACAGGCAATTTTATTAGTTAACCAAGGTTCGGAGTCAATTAATTTAGGTATCTGTGCCGATAACAATGAAGAGGGATTTAAAGCCCTGAAAAGTTATCTACAAGCCCTGGGATACCCCTTACCTAATAGTCTCCCAGAAGACCACCCAGAACAGGGAGCGGTGTATATTAAATACAATACCCAAAGACAAGCTTCCTATCTCGATTCCTATACGGGAACCTATCGCGGTGTCCTGGTTTCTTGTCAGTCAGAAAATGATCAATTAGTCGGTACTTATGGTCACTTTCCCCTCGATTTATTCTCTTAAGAGGCATAGTTTTTGGGTTATTTAAGCGATTAACCATCAGCCGGACAGTGATTACTGTTTACAAATAAGAGGCAAAAAGCTCCCCACTCCTGTCCACTGAATTCTCTTTCCTGACTCTTGTTAACTTTTTACCTGAAAAAAAATATGTATTTGTTAATTCCAGCAGCGGGAATGGGTAAACGGATGGGCAGCGATCGCAATAAGTTACTGCTCACCCTGCACGGAAAACCTCTCCTGGCTTGGACTTTACTGGCTGCCATGCAATCCAGGGCAATTATCTGGATTGGCATCATGGCACAACCGGAAGACTTTGAGCAGATCCGAGCAATTATCACCCCTATAAATGCCCTTAAACCCGTGCAAATCATCCAAGGAGGCGAAACCAGACAAAAATCGGTTTACAATGGCTTACAAGCCCTACCAGAGGGGGCTGAGACGGTTTTAATTCACGATGGGGCGCGCTGTTTAGCCACTCCCGAATTATTCGATCGCTGTGCCGCCGCTTTAGCCACTTGTCAGGGTTTCATTGCGGCGATTCCGGTGAAAGATACGATTAAAATTGTCGATAGCAAGGGCTGGATTGAGGATACACCGGATCGCTCGCAGTTGTGGGCGGCCCAAACGCCCCAGGGTTTTCAGGTAAAATTATTAAAAGAATGTCATGAACAGGGCCGAAAATTAGATTGGGAAGTCACCGACGATGCCGCCTTATTAGAAAAATGTGGTTTTCCCGTCAAAATTGTCGTCGGTGAAGAAACTAACTTAAAAATTACGACTCCGGGGGATCTGGCAATTGCCGAATATATTGTAAGTCAACGTTTATAATTTTTCGTCTACTTTAACGCCGTCCCGTTTAATAATACGAGCGGGAATACCCACAACCACACAATTAGGTGGAACATCTTTGACTACCACTGAATTTGCGCCCACGGTGACATTATCGCCGATGGTAATGTTTCCTAAGACTTTAGCACCGGCGGTAATCCTGACATTATTGCCAATTTTGGGGCGACCGCTTTTATCTTTATAGCCAATTGTTACCTGTTGATTAATCCAACAGTTATCGCCCAAATCCGCCATAACAATAGTACTAAAACCGTGTTGAATAAATAATCCTTTGCCAATCGAACAGGAAGAATCTAGAAATAAATAGGAACTTTCTCGATAGAAAAACCTAAGAATATACATAAAAAAACGGCTGAATGAACCACCTTGAAAAAGACGACAATAATATAAATTTCTAAATTCTTTTGCCTCCAGACACAGAGCTAACAATTGTAACGAATCTGCTCTTTTTTCCCAACCTAATAACTCTACCCAACGCCGCACATCACCTAAGATAAGTTCTCGATTATTAGCTACCTGAAAAGCAATGATTAAAGGTGAGAACAAAACAATACCCGCATAGAAAAATAATTTTCGGAAGACACTTTTCATCGTTGGTCTAAAATAAGTGACAATAGACTTGCTTTTTGTTGCTATTGATTATAGTAGTATTGTAGCGAATAGTTCAACCTTCGCCCGTTTATTGGACTCCAACGATGTCAACTACCTTACAGTTCCTTCCCGAAGTATCCGTGATCGTGCCAATTTATAACGGAGAGAAAGATATACCCCCTCTCATTGATTGTTTAGCCAAACAGACCTATCCCCGTCAATTAGTTGAATATATTTTAGTTGATAATAATAGTAGCGATCGCACGGCAGAATTATTAGGAAAGGCAGCACAAGAACAGAGGGGACTGAAACTGATCATTTTAAGCGAAAATCACATACAAAGCTCCTACGCTACTCGCAACAAAGGGATCAAAAGCGCTCGTTTTCCTTTTCTGGCCTTCACCGATGCCGATTGTCGTCCCGCACCGCAATGGTTGACAGAATTGATCCAACCCTTTAAAGATACTAGGATCGGTCTGGTAGTGGGTGAAATTGCTGCCTTAACTGGTTCCACTTGGTTGGAAAATTATGCGGAACGTCGTCACTTTATGTCACCAAAATTTCTTTTAGAACATTCTTTTTGTCCCTACGGTCAAACTGCTAACCTCGCTATTCGTCGAGAAGCTTTTCAAAAAGTTGGTTTATTTCGTCCTTATTTAACTACCGGTGGTGATGCCGATATCTGTTGGCGTATTCAACAACAAACCGACTGGCAATTAACCTACGCACCAGAGGCAATTATTTACCATCGTCATCGTTCCACCTTAGAAGAATTAAGAAGTCAATTAAAACGTTACGGGCGCTCGAATCGCTATCTTCACGAATTGTATGGTGTCGAATTGATGCGACCTTTAACCAATCAAGAGTTATTTTTTACTCTCGGTCGTTGGTTATTAAAAGAGCTACCAAAAAATACTCTCAAGTTACTGTTTGGTAAAGCAGATTTAGTAGATTTATTGGCTACTCCCCTCGATTTAATTGGGTTTCAGTCCCGCAGCCAAGGACAAGCCACGGCTAAACTACCCGAAAAAGCTAAAGAAATCGAATGGCTTTAATTCAGTTATCAGTTATCAGTTATCAGTTATCAGTTATCAGATGTGAGTTTTCAGTGATCAGTGATCAGTGATCAGTTATCGGTTATCAGATGTAAGTTTTCAGTTCACTGATTACTGATTACTGATTACTGTTTACTGATTAAGGTTTCCTCTATGGTTTCTACCTGAGTGAAACATCCCGGAAGATCCTTAATTTCTGATACATATCCCCCGTCATCATCAGGATAAATTGTTATTGGATATTTTAGCCTCAAATAAAACTCTAATGATTCCGGCTTAGTTTTATTACTTGTCTTCATATTTTTTACCTCTTTAAAGTTAACAAATAGGATCAATATATTTTGAGTAAATACCCAGAAAACATCAAGAAGGGAATCAGCTTTAAACCTTTTCGGTCAACTATCCATTCCCCTATTCTGGCGCTCCAGGCTTCAAAGTGGGGGACAAAATAGGGTAAGGTAAAAAAGCTGTGCCGATAACCGAGACTATGACCGTTGAATGGCAATCCGTCAAAACCTACGAGGATATTCTTTACCATAAATGGGGGGGAATCGCCAAAATCACTATAAATCGCCCCCATAAGCGTAATGCCTTCCGTCCAAAAACAGTTTTTGAGCTTTACGACGCTTTCTGTGATGCTCGCGAGGATGCGCGCATTGGGGTAGTATTGCTCACGGGTGCAGGTCCCCACAGCGACGGCAAATATGCTTTTTGTTCCGGCGGCGATCAGACGGTGCGCGGTCAGGCGGGTTATATTGGCGATGATGGCGTACCCCGGCTCAATGTGCTGGATTTACAGAAATTAATTCGCTCCATCCCCAAGGTAGTTATCGCGCTGGTGGCAGGTTATGCGGTCGGGGGCGGTCATGTTTTGCACTTGGTTTGTGATTTAACCTTAGCGGCGGATAACGCCATTTTCGGACAGACCGGTCCAAAAGTGGGCAGTTTTGACGGCGGTTTTGGCTCTAGTTATCTGGCCCGGGTCGTCGGTCAGAAAAAAGCTCGCGAGATTTGGTTTCTCTGTCGGCAGTATAACGCCCAACAAGCGTTAGAAATGGGTTTGGTTAACCATGTCGTCCTGGTGGAGGAATTAGAGCGGGAAGGGATTAAATGGTCCTTAGAAATCCTCGAAAAAAGTCCCTTGGCGATTCGCTGCCTAAAATCGGCTTTTAATGCTGATTGTGATGGTCAAGCGGGTTTACAGGAGTTGGCGGGTAATGCCACTTTACTCTACTATATGACCGCCGAAGGAGCCGAAGGTAAACAGGCTTTCCTCGAAAAACGTCCCCCCGATTTTAGTCAATATCCTTGGCTACCCTAATCAGTGATCAGTGAACAGTAAACAGTAATCAGTGAAAAGAAAGCAGAAAACCGCCGTGTAATACTGCTCACTTAATACTCCATACTCCTACTGATCACTGATCACCGATCAGCTATGCTAGTTTAGAGAGAGTAGTTAGGTTCGGTAGCAGCATTGGTTTCAAACAGAAGTGGTTTTTCCCTGATGGCCTTGACTGGGTTGTGTCCGATCTCCTTCTCGAAATGGCTGTGATATTGGGAGACAATCCATGACGATTTACGTTGGTAATCTGGTTTATGAAGTCACGAAAGAGGACTTGCACGGTGTATTCGCTGAATACGGCACGGTTAGTCGCGTTTACTTGCCCGTAGATCGGGAAACGGGTAAAATGCGCGGTTTTGGTTTTGTGGAAATGTCCTCCGATGAGGAAGAAGCAAAAGCGATCGAAACTCTTGACGGGGCCGAATGGATGGGACGACAGATGAAAGTCAACAAAGCTCGTCCCAAAGAAGACAATTTCGGTGGTGGTGGCGGCGGTGAGCGCAAAAACTCTGGGCGCCGCGAACGTTAAACAGATTCTTTTAAAATTCCAGAAGCGGTTATTTCTGTTAACCGCTTTCCTATCGATAATTAATAAATCTGCGTTTGTTTTCTAACATCCTAATGCCCATTTTTAAAGGACGGGGTTTCAGACCGAAAATTTTCGATGAATTTATTCAAGATAAAAATGATCCCAGATACTCGATATGCACATTTCATCGTTTTGACAAAAAAAGGCTAACAGACGCAAAAATCTCGGTTCGTCCATAGATTTTGAGAATGTTATCAGGTAGAATCAAGATTTGATTCGCACCTACTCCTGCTCACCTTATTTGTATGAAGATAGCAATCATCACAGCAACTCCCCAAAATGTCAAGCTCGGAAGTGGTACCTTCGTCACCAATATCCATCTGACTAACGAGTTACGCTCGCAGGGTCATGTGGTTGATGTCTTCTCGCCAGCCAAAGCATCGGGGCCGTTAGGCTATATGGCTCATCGCTTTCTTTGGAATTGGCGGCTCGATCCCCGTCGCTTTGACGACTATGATGTGGTGGTGGGTTACGATATGGATGGTTACGCCATCAGCGATCGCCTGAAAGTCCCTTTTATTGTTTATATTCTTGGTATTATTGCCGATGAGGCCACCTTTGAGCGGGGTTGGGTACGAACTTCTCTAGAATTGATGGCAAAAGCCGAGAAAGTGAGCGTCCATCGTGCCGATATGGTCATCTCTATCAGTGAGTATTCGCGTACTAGACTCAAGCAACTTTATCAGTATGATGGCAATATCGAAATTGTTCATTCTCTAATTGATCTCAAAGGGTGGGATGCAGCGGTAGCCTCGGTCAAGTATGAGGAAAAAAACCGCGAGCAGAGGAGGCCGACTGTGTTTTGTGTCGGTGTCCAGTATCCCCGCAAAAATGTTGCCACTTTGATCCGCGCCGCCGCAATTCTCCGCCGTCAAATACCCGATGTAGAGGTAAGAATTGCCAGCAAAGGTCCTGAATGGAATAATTTACGCCGTCTAGCACAAGAACTCAATTTAGAGCAAAATGTTACTTTTCTCGGCTATCTTTCCTATCAAGAACTGATCCAAGAATATCTTGATTGTCAAGTTTTTTGTTTACCTAGTCTGCAAGAAGGATTTGGCATAGTTTTTGCTGAAGCTATGGCCAGTTATAAACCGATTGTCGCCAGTCGTTCTTCCTCGACACCGGAGTTGATTGAAGATGGTGTACAAGGTCTATTAGCCAATCCCTTAGATGCCGAAGATTTAGCCAGTAAATTGGCAGAAGTGCTTCTCAATCCAGAAAAAGCTCGTTCCTTAGGGAAGGCAGGTAGAGCGAAAGTTTCAGAATTTGATGCGCCGATTATTGCCCAACGTTTCAGTCAGTTATTAACCAATTTTCTGGAAAAATAGATTAACTTTGAGAATAAAAATTCAACCACTAACGCACAGCGTATAAATGGAAAATATCCACGAATGTCGAAGGTAGCAAGTCTCTTTTTTCTAGTTGAATTTTGAAGCCATTATCTGCCAGCATTTGGCTTATTTGCTTTAAGCGTCTCTTTTTATCGTGAATTTCAGCCACTATTTGCTTAATTTTTGGCCAGTCTTTAGCTTCGATGCTTTGAAATACTTCGTATTCTTCTCCTTCCACGTCAATTTTCAATAAATCGATGGAGTCAATACCAAGTTCATTAATTACGGAGGATAGAGTTCTTACTTCACAGGCTACTTGTTCTTTTTCTTGGAAGAACTCTTCAAACAAATTTTCTATTTTTGAGGAATTCTGATCGACTTCAATATCTTCTAATTCAGCCAAGGTATCCTCTGGCTTTGTGGTTGAATTAGCAGACATATTTGGATAAAAAGTAAAGATTTTTGCTGGGTTATTTTCTGAACTTAATCCATAGTTAAATAAAACAATATCCTCTAAAGAATGCAAATGAATATTTTTTTGCAAAACCTCAAAAGTTGGACTGATTGGCTCAAAGGCGAAAACTTTTGCTGTTGGTTCAACTCCCTTGACAAAAATAGAGAATAGACCGATATTGGCTCCAACATCAAAGATCACATCGCCTTCTTTGATGACGATATCATGCCTTTCATATTGCCTTTCAGTAAATATTTCCGAAAAAATGTATTCTGTTTCCTCTTTGCTACTACTGTAGTAACATTCTAATCCATTAGAAAAAGTAATTTTTTTGGCAATCACCGTTGATGTATAGTTGCGATCTGGGACAAAATTATATTAACACCATAAATCTCTCCCCGTCAAGAATGAGGTAAGCTGTTGACTATCTAAATTACTCGTTAAGATTGCAGGGGAGCGCCGGAGCTGCGGAGCAGGGAGAAGCAGTTTGAGCATTTGTACTAAACTTTACGATACGCAGTTTAAATTCATGGGACTTAGACAAAAAACAAATCGAGAAAAGCCTCAACTCCAATCCCCGCTTGGGGTTTACTTCGAGAAGCCCAAAATCGCTGAAACCCAGATAGATCAAGGAAAATGATAAATCGAGGTTAACCCTTTGTCCCGTAATGGTTTGAGCCTTTTTTGCTGACCGAAAACGCCTAAGTCCCACTAATC
>NZ_JADBTF010000277.1:0-4218 GCF_020246295.1 Microcystis sp. M090S1
CTGCGAAGGTTACATGATATCAGCCAGACTTGGAAACTATCTCATCAAATTAGTCCCCCCATAGAACCCCCTTGAGCCATCTTGCACACTTTTCTCTTTTTGTCAAATTTTATGTTAAGAAAGATGTGACTAATGGATAGCATTAACTCCCTAGCTCGCGAATCTGTAGAAGTCAAAGAAGACAATCAATTTCTCGGTTTTCAAACCCATTTTGCCGGAGCCATGGATATGTATAGCAATCAGGACAAGGTTGCCGATTATCTGGGCGCTCACGAAGGTTGGTTTTGTCGTTGTGCCGAACCGATGAAAACTCTGCCCTTCGGTGAGAATGGTTATATTATCACCATCGGTAAATATGGAGCTTTTGGCTATGAACTGGAGCCGAAAATCGCTGTGGTTCTCGATCTGCCGGTCAATGGAGTCTATCATACTCGCAGTGTCCCCATTCCCGATCAACCGTTTTTAGGCTATCTAGTGGATTATCAGGCAATTATGAAACTAGAGGAAATGCCGCTATCTTCTCCTAGTCGGGAAATTGAGGCAATTTTTCGGCAACAGGGACGGGATATTCCGGCGGTTATCACCCAAATCACCTGGGAACTGCGTATGGATGTTATGGTTAAGTTTCCCAAGTTTATTTATAAGATTCCCCGTTCAATTCTCCAAAAAACCGGTGATAAACTGTTGACGCAAATTGTTCGCCAAGTTTCCCCCCGCTTAACCTACAAAGTTCAAGAGGATTTTCACTCTAGCTTCAATTTACCCCTACCCCCCGCCTCCAGTCGTCTTTTCTATCGTCTGGACTCCTCCAAGGGTGGGCTGCTTGCCTAGGGTTTGGGGGGTCTGTTGCTGTGTCTGTCAACAGTAAGCAGTAGAGCTTGCTGATGGGAAACCAAGGAAAAATAAAGATTTGCTAACGGCACTGGTCAGTCTAAGCTAGAATTATTAAGAAATCGTTACTCGTAAAAATAAACCTAAGACTACTTCAATATTTTATGTCTCTGCCTATCCGTAACGTTGCTATCATTGCTCACGTTGACCACGGGAAAACCACCCTCGTCGATGCACTCCTCAAACAGTCGGGAATCTTTCGAGAAGGGGAAGATGTACCCACCTGCGTCATGGATTCCAATGACCTCGAAAGAGAACGCGGTATCACCATTCTGGCCAAAAACACCGCCGTTCGTTACCAAGACACCCTGATTAACATCGTCGATACTCCCGGTCACGCCGACTTTGGTGGCGAAGTGGAACGGGTTTTAGGCATGGTGGACGGTTGTATCCTGATTGTCGATGCTAACGAGGGGCCGATGCCCCAAACCCGTTTTGTGCTGAAAAAAGCCCTAGAAAAGGGATTAAGACCGATTGTCGTGGTCAATAAAATCGATCGCCCTAACGTCGATCCTAACCTAGCCGTGGACAAAGTTTTCGATCTGTTTGTGGAACTGGGTGCCGATGACGACCAATGTGATTTTACTACTCTGTTCGCTTCCGGGATGCAAGGATTCGCCAAAGAAAGTCTCGAAGACGAGGACAAAGATATGCAGCCCCTCTTTGAAGCGATTTTACACCACGTTCCACCACCGGCCGGGGACGTTAACAAACCCCTACAGCTGCAAGTAACCACCCTCGATTACTCGGAATACTTAGGACGCATCGTTATCGGCCGCATCCATAACGGCGTAATTAAAGCTGGTCAACAGGCAGCTTTAGTAAAGGATACGGGCGCGGTTGTCAAGGGTAAAATAACAAAACTTCTTGGTTTTGAAGGTCTTAAACGGGTGGAACTAAACGAGGCCAGCGCCGGTAATATCGTCGCCGTGGCTGGTTTTGCCGACGCTAACATCGGGGAAACCGTAACTTTAGCCGATGACCCGCAAGCTTTACCCCTAATTAAAGTCGATGAACCGACCCTACAAATGACCTTCTCGGTGAACGATTCTCCCTTTGCCGGTCAGGAAGGCACTTTTGTCACCTCGCGGCAAATTCGCGATCGTCTAATGCGAGAATTAGAAACTAATGTCGCCCTGCGGGTGGAAGAAAGTGATTCTGCCGAGAAATTCCTGGTTTCGGGACGGGGGGAACTGCATTTAGGCATTCTCATCGAAACCATGCGTCGGGAAGGCTACGAATTCCAAGTATCGCAGCCGCAAGTTATCTACCGCGAAATTAACGGTCAACCCTGCGAACCCTACGAATACCTCGTTTTAGATGTACCCGAAGAAGCGGTGGGTTCCAGTATCGAACGTCTCGGCCAACGGAAAGGGGAAATGCAGGATATGCAGACGGGCAGCAATGGCCGTACTCAATTGGAATTCGTGATTCCGGCCCGGGGTTTAATCGGTTTCCGGGGCGAATTTATCCGTCTGAGTCGCGGTGAGGGGATTATGAACCATAGTTTTCTCGAATATCGTCCTTTCTCCGGGGAATTAGCCACCCGTTACAATGGCGTGATTACTGCCTTTGAGGAAGGAGTCGCCACTTTCTACGCCCTCAAAAACGCCGAAGACCGGGGAGTATTCTTTATTACTCCGGGGACAAGAGTGTATAAAAACATGATTATCGGCGAAAGCAACCGGCCCCAGGACGTGGAGATCAATATCTGCAAAACTAAACAGTTAACTAACCATCGTTCCGCCACCGGGGATGAATTGGTTCAGTTACAATCCCCCGTGGATATGAGTCTCGAACGCGCCCTCGAATACATTGGACCAGATGAGTTGGTAGAAATTACCCCGAAATCGATCCGTCTGCGTAAATTACCGGTGAAAAAGTTAGCCAAACGTTAATCGGTTTTGACAAAATCCGGCGGCAATTTTGCCATGGCCGTTGCTGCTAAAAGGGGCAGCAATGGCTCGAAGATGATCGGTAATTGGTTAAGATTGAGATCTAACAAAGAAATCCACTCAGATTTTCAACAAAACTGAGATGATAGAAAAAAGTGCCTTGAGTTTGAGGGTAAAGAATCTGCTGTGAGCTATTCTGCTACTTTGATGCGACATCCGATGTTTCCCGCCGCGTCGGACAGCAATCGTCTGCGTCTCTTTTCGGGATCCGCTAATGTATCTCTCGCCCAAGAGGTGGCCCGTTATCTGGGTATGGATGTGGGGCCGATGATTCGTAAACGTTTCGCCGATGGTGAATTGTACATCCAGATTCAGGAATCGATCCGGGGCTGTGATGTCTATTTAATTCAACCCTGTTGCAATCCCGTCAACGATCACTTGATGGAATTGTTGATCATGATTGATGCCTGTCGTCGTGCTTCTGCCCGACAAATTACCGCCGTAATTCCCTATTATGGTTATGCTCGCGCCGATCGCAAAACCGCCGGACGGGAATCGATCGCCGCTAAACTGGTGGCTAATCTGATCACGGAAGCGGGGGCAAGTCGCGTGTTGGCCATGGATTTGCATTCGTCCCAAATTCAAGGTTATTTCGATATTCCCTTCGATCACGTTTACGGTTCCCCAGTGGTGGTGGACTATCTTCTCAGTAAAAAATTACCCGATATCGTCGTGGTTTCTCCCGATGTGGGTGGGGTGGCCAGGGCGCGGGCTTTTGCCAAAAAACTCAGTGATGCTCCCCTAGCAATTATTGATAAACGCCGGCAAACCCATAATGTGGCGGAAGTGATGAACTTGATCGGCGATGTTAAGGATAAAACGGCGGTTTTAGTCGATGATATGATCGATACGGCCGGTACGATCGCTCAAGGGGCGCAGTTACTGAAAGCCAAGGGGGCGCGACAGGTTTATGCTTGTGCCACCCATCCGGTTTTTTCTGGTCCTGCGATCGAGCGTTTATCCAGTGGCATAGTCGAGGAAGTGATCGTTACTAACACGATTCCCGTCCCCCAAGAACATTTTTTCCCGCAACTGAAAGTCTTGCCGGTTGCCCCGATTCTGGGGGAGGCCATATGGCGCATCCATGAGGACAATTCCGTGAGTAATATGTTCAAATAGACGGACGAATCCCCCTAAAACTAGGGGGAATTTTTATATTTAGGGCTTGCTGAATAAATGTGAAATGTAGGCAAGGTAAGGGTTTTGTGGCTTTTCTCGTGAAACAGGTGCAAGATTTTGAGAGAATCGTGCTTCAAAACCTTGCGTCTTCATCAGCCCGCGTCCTGTAGGGGCGAAGCATTCGGGCAATAACCTATCGGTGAAACCGTAGATTTTCTATCCGAATGCTTCGCCCGTACTTTTTGCCGCAAAC
>NZ_JADBTF010000278.1:0-5735 GCF_020246295.1 Microcystis sp. M090S1
AGAAAACAAATTATAATCTTTTTAGATGAACGTAGGTTGGGTTGAAGTATGAAACCCAACGCCCGCATGGGTTACGCTACCGCTAACCCATCCTACAAATAATTGTGCCTCCCTACTTAATTGGGCATCGACTCCTCAAAATCACAACTTGACACCTCACCCTTAAGATAACTGGTTCATCTGAGTTCGGAATCAGGGAAAACTGCAAAATTTCCCTAACCCGAACTAACCTTGATTACAAAACCTTATGGGTGTGAGAATGTTGTTTGACGTTATCCTCCGTCTGTACCACATGAAGAGCATTCAAGATGCGTTTTTTCTCTAGAGAAAAGTTTAAATCGTCTTTTTGGCTGCCCAAGGGGATTAACTCTTGCAGGTGGGGTTGATTTTTATAGGTGCGAGTGGCCGCAATCGCCCTTTCGACAAAATTCTCGCATAATTGGGTATTATCGGGAAAATTACTAGGTATTTGAGGATTATCGTCCTGAAAAACCTCTCCTAAACTCATGGCGCGGGCAAATTCGTAGGAAGTGGGAATTCCTTTGACAATTGCCTCTAGGGCTGCCGAGGGAATCGGTTCTAACACCGCCACTTTTTCTAATTCTCCCTCCTGTTTGAGAAAACAAATCGCTAAACCGAATACACAATAATCATCTTTTGTCAAGTCAGAAATGTTTAAGAATTGTGTCGCTGTGGCCATTATTTTGATCCTGAGTCGCTCTTTATTTAATCTTGCGGGCGATGAGCGATCGAATCAAGGTTTTTATTAAGAGATATGAAGGAGAAAAATTTAGCTGGGTTGGGCGGCGCTAACCCACCCCAATACGGAAAAAACTGAGAACTGTTAGACTAGAAACCAGCAGATTAACTGATAAACCAGCTTTATGTCACCCACTCTACTCATCTCCAAAGAACTCCCCACCCTGAAATATAATCCTAGTCTGGAGCGCTTTGATAGCTCTTGGGCGGCTCCTTTGTCCACTCTTCTGGGACTGGGACGGGCTGCCGGGGCGACTTTTATCGAATTTTTCCTAGAAAGAGTCAACTATATCAGTTGTTTAGCTGAAGATGACACCATCACCAGTCTCTCACCGAAACTATCTACAGGGGCAGGAATCCGCCTTTTTCGCGGGAAAGCTGATTGTTATGTCAGTACCAACGATTTAAGCTTCCAAGGCTTAAAAAATGCCCTAGAAAAAGGTTTATCGATTCTCGGTTTAAACCTACCCAGTCCTAACGCGTATATTCCCGAAATCAATCTGGAAATGTTCCGGGATTATGCCACGGTCAAAAACAAAGATATTTGGCTTAATAATTGCAGTTCTTTGCGAGAAATGGGTGATATTCTCCTAACTGCTAACGTTCAACTCAATCAGAAAGCCTCTCACGTCCAATCTCGTCGCGCCGCTTATTTTCGCGATTGGCAAGAAATTTTAGTTGCCGCTAGTGATGGCACTTTTGCCCGGGATATTCGCCTCACCCAATCCGTGGGCTATAATCTCCTCTGTGCCGATGGGACTAATCGTTCTAGCATTGGCAAACGGGTGGGTAGTACCAGTAATCCCGATTTTCTGCGGACGTGGAATGCCGAGGAATCGGCGGCAGAAGTGGCCGAATCGGCGGGTAAAATGCTTTACGCTGACTATGTAGAATCCGGCAGTTATCCCATCGTCATGGCCAATGAATTTGGCGGCGTTATCTTCCACGAAGCCTGCGGCCATTTGCTAGAAACTACGCAAATCGAACAAAAAACCACGCCCTTTCTCGATAAAAAAGGCGAAAAAATAGCCCACGAAAACCTGACGGCTTGGGACGAAGGATTATCCGATAAAGCTTTCGGTACTATCGATATGGACGATGAGGGAATGCCGGCCCAGCGTACTCTCCTAATTGAAAATGGTATCCTAAAAAACTTCATTGCCGATCGCACTGGTTCAATTAAAACCGGCCATCCGCGCACAGGTAGCGGTCGCCGTCAAAACTACACCTATGCGGCCGCTAGTCGGATGCGGAATACCTACATCGCACCTGGGGAATATACCCTCGATAATCTCTTTAATTCCATCGATAAAGGCATTTATTGCAAAAAAATGGGCGGTGGTAGTGTGGGGGCGACCGGGGAATTTAATTTCGCCGTCGAGGAGGCCTATCTTATCGAAAACGGCAACCTGACTAAACCCCTAAAAGGCGCGACTTTAATCGGTTCAGCCAAGGAGATTATGAATAAAATCTCTATGTGTTCCCAAGATTTAGGACTAGCGGCGGGTTTTTGCGGTTCCGTCAGTGGTAGCGTTTATGTCACTGTTGGTCAACCCCATTTAAAAGTCGATTCTATTACCGTTGGCGGTCGTTAATCATGACTTTAGTAATTCTCTACTATTTCCTCATTGCCATCATGATAGTGGGGATAATTGGCGAACTGCTGCCCGCTGTCCCCGGCATGAGTTTGATTTTAATCGCCATGCTGGTGTGGGGTTTCGTCACCAAATTTGCGGGGATGGGGGTCGCTTTAGCCGTGGCCTTTGTTATCCTTCTCCTCAGTCTGGGGGTGGAATTCCTCGCTAGTTATCTCGGCGCCCAAAAAGTTGGGGCGAGCAATTGGAGTCAAATCGGGCTAGTAGTGGGTTTATTAGCGGGAATATTCGGGCTTTTACCCGCTTTACCCATTGGCGGCCCGATTATCGGCTTATTTGTCGGTCCTGTGGTCGGGGCTTTTGTCGGAGAATACGCCTATCGTCGCGATTTGGAATTAACCCCCCGTTTGCAACAATCCCTAAAAGTCTGTGTCGGTATCGTCGTCGGTACGGTTATCGGTCACGTTGCCAAAGCTATGCTGGCCACGGCCGCCGTTATCGTCTTTATTGTCACCACTTGGCCCAATCTCTCTTCAGTTATCAGTTATCAGTTATCAGTTATCAGTTATCAGATTTGAGTTTTCAGAACGTAGGTTGGGTTGAAGCATGAAACCCAACGCCCGCATGGTTTACGCTACCGCTAACCCATCCTACAAATAATTGTGCCTCCCTACTTATCCAGCTTACGGCTGACCGCTATCAGTTATCAGATTTGAGTTTTCAGTGGACACTGTTAAGTGGCAAGTTCTGAGCTTTCTTTTCACTGATTACTGATTACTGTTTACTGATAACTGAAAAATCCTCCAACACCCAAAAAATCTATGCCAAAAGTTGAAGATATCGCCCAAATCGCTAATTCTAGCGCCCAAGCTTTAGGAATTGCTAAATACGACATCTATGGTTCTTCTGTCGATGAAACCGATGTGGATGTGTTTCAAGGGGAACCCAAACAGGTACAAGCTTCCAATCGTTCCAGCGTTATCGTTCGCGTCTGGAATCGGGATAATCAAGTCGGTGTCACCTCTACCACCGATGTGGACCCGGTGGGACTGCAATTAGCCCTGAAAACCGCCCAAGAAGCCAGCTTTTTTGGTGTTAAGGAAAATGTCCCCGATTTTAGTCCTGCCGCCACCGCACCTACCACAGAAGTGGCCAGCGAAATGTATAATCAAGCAGCTGTATCCACTCTCGTCGATAAGTTATTAGCCGCCGAAAAATCCTTACTAGCGGCCCATCCGGCTATTGCCAGTGTTCCCTATAACGGTTTGGGACAACAGCAGGTCAGACGTTTTTATCTCAATAGCGACGGGGCAATGCGTCAGGAAGCGCGTAGTTATGCCAGTGTGTATTTATACACCAAAACCGAACAGGAAGGCAAAAAACCCCGCAGCGCCGGTGCTTTTCGGGTTAGTCCGGGCCTGGAAAAATTAGATATCGATGGTTGCATCGAGGAAGCGATTACCAAAACTGTTAGCCATCTGGACTATCAACCGATTACCACGGGTAAATATTTGGTGGTTTTTGCCCCCCGCGCCTTTTTGAGTCTAATGGGAGCATTTTCTAATCTGTTTAATGCCCAAAATGTCCTTGATAAACAGAGTCTTTCTACTCCTGAATCTTTGGGAACACAAATCGCCGCTACGGCCTTAAATTTGTGCGATGATGCCCTCCATCCAGCTAATGTTTCCGCGGAAACTTTTGATAGTGAAGGCACTCCCACCCGTCGTGTGGAATTAATTAAAGAGGGGATTTTGAGTAATTTTCTCCATAGCACGATTACCGCTAAACGGATGAATACAGAACCGACTGGCAACGGTAACATTGGGTCAAAAGTAACGGTTAGTCCCCATTTTTATCACGTTTTTGCTAGTGCTAATCAACCCAAAAGCTATTCTTTGGAAACAGCAGAAAATGTGGTTTTAATTGATAGTTTACGGGCAATTCATGCAGGAGTTAATTCTCTGCAAGGTTCCTTCTCTTTGCCCTTTGACGGTTGGTTAGTTAACAAAAACGAGCGCATTAGCATCGATTCCGCTACCGTAGCTGGGGATATTTTAACACTGCTGAAATCGATTGTTTATCTGCAACCGGAAGCAGTTATTACTCCCAGTGGTGTTTGTCCCTACGTTTGGGTAGAGGGTTTATCAATCACAGGAGAAGCTTAACACTATACCAGACCAAAAATAGGGGGTATTAACAAGGGTAATACCCCCGCAAGATGGATGCTAATTTTATAGTCGTGGGTAAGCTGTTGACTATCCAAATTACACTAAATCTGGTTATTAAAAACTGATTAGGATTTGCTGAAAAAGTACGGGCGAAGCATTCGGATAGAAAATCTACGGTTTCACCATAGGTTATTGCCCGAATGCTTCGCCCCTACAGGACGCGGGCCGATGAAGACCCAAGGTTTTGAACCACGATTCTCTCAAAATCTTGCACCTGTTTTGCGAAACAGGACAATAAAACCCTTATCTCGTTTATATTTCACATTTATTCAGCTTTAGTATTACTCCTAATTAAGAACTATTTTTCAGCCGGGGGAAACCAATTATCATCTAATGTTTGTTCGAGGGATATATGAGCGTCTGAATTGAGGGAAAAAAGCTGAGAAACCGATTTAATCGCCACTGGATAAACTTTATCATACATAGCTGCTAATTCTGGCCGTAAGCTGGGACTATCTTCTAAACGATGCTGAATTTGGGCGCGAAAATTGACTATTGCTGCCGCCCAATGATTACCTGACCGTTTTTTTTCTTCTTGCCAATAAGCCAGCTTTAAAAGATGTTCGATAAGACGGGTTAACAGACTCATTAAAGCTCGTCTATCACTTTTCCCCATACTCTCGATTTCTTCAATTAAATTATCCCAATCTACCTGCTCAAAATTACGCTCTTGTAACTGTTTTACCGTCTCTTTTAGCCATTGATTATAATCAGTTTCGTAGGCAGTTGACGACATAATTTAACTCTCCATAGAAAATTACTTAGTAGATTAAGAAAGGTTAATGGGTGTATCCATTGATAGATAGGGTTTTTCGGCTATTGTAGTAGATATCTATGGGGGAAATCCAGATATATTCTAGAACGCGAGGTGTGGAAACTGACGCGATTGCCCATAAAAATGCCAGGTTTTTGAACGTGGACTCGTTGAACCAAGAATCCCGAAGCGCTGGGGTGGGAGTATCAATCGGATTCTCTCAAGAAACCCGCTTTCTGACTTGTAGTAAGATTGAGGGCATAAGCTTTTACGCATTTAAGTTACATTGACAGCATTACCCTTATTTTTAAGTTTTCTACTCCATTTAATAATCAATCCCCCTTCATTTAAAAGCTGATTGACTACTTTTTCCAGTTCTTCTTTATTTTCAAATTCTCG
>NZ_JADBTF010000279.1:0-3712 GCF_020246295.1 Microcystis sp. M090S1
CACCATCGGTCAAAGCACGGGGGCATCGCGGCTGGGGTTGTCTCTTTCATCGCCGATTTTTCAACGTAAAGTGCTTATTCTATAACGATTATACTCTATTATACTCTTGTTGAGCGTTTAAGTCCCACTAACCAAGAAGTTAATTTTACACGACTACTTAATAGTGACGTGGAGTATAAACCCATTGCTTGCTTTTACCCTGCTCAATAAGGCGAGTTTTACTCGATCCAATCAAAATTATGGTTCGCATATCCGCATCTTTAATAGTCATATCCTCTAGGAATTTCACCGTCACTGTTTCCCCTTTTCGCCCTAAATTACGCGCTAGTACCACAGGAGTTTGCGGCGAGCGCCATTGTAATAAAATCTCTTTTGCCTTCTCCAATTGCCAAGTGCGCTCTTGAGACACAGGATTATAAAATGCGATCGCTAAATCTGCTCGGGCCGCTAACTCAATGCGCTGAGAAATCACCTGCCAAGATTTGAGAATATCCGATAGGGAAATCGCACAAAAATCATGTCCTAAAAGTGCGCCAACCCTCGCAGCCGCCGCTTGCATCGCCGAAATCCCCGGACAGACCTGAATTGCGATCGCATCCCATGCTGGTTTTGCTTTTTTTTCTAATACCTCAAACACGGCCGCGGCCATGGCATAAATTCCGGGATCTCCGGAAGAAACTAAGACAACCGATCGCCCCTTAGCCGCTAAATCTAAGGCCATTTCTGCGCGATCGAGTTCCACCCGATTATCCGATTCATGGCGGACAATTTCTGGTTTTCGCAGGGATTCTACCAAATCCAAATAGGTTTTATAACCCACCCAATCCGTGGCTTTTTCCAATACTTCTCGAACTTCCGGCGACATCCAATTTAGCGCACCAGGGCCGGTTCCGACTATGGCTAATTTACCTTGACTTTCCTGGGCAAAATCCCCTGGGGACAAACTGGATTTTTCCTTAATTTGCTGGCTTTCCTCATACAGATAAACTAAACAGGCAGTGCTAGGTTTTGCTAAGTTTAAGTTATTTTTATCGATAATCTCAATGCTCAGTTTTGCTGCTGATGAAATCGGTAAATTACTATTTTTTAACCAGTCCGCTTCACCAATTAATTTTACTTTTTCACCCGCCAATAAATCGGCAAGAAACTTCTTAGCATCATCGGGATTAACTAACTGATAACCCAGTGGTGGCGATAATAAAGTCGTTTTAAATCTAATATCACCAGTGGTGGTAATGGCGGGGGAAATTTGCCAAACCGAGGCAATTTGACGAGCGAGATCGTTAACCCCTTGTAAACCCCCCAACAAAGGCACTACGGCGCTGCCATCTTCTGCGATTGCTAATACAGGCGGTTCTTGCCATTTATTAGTTAATAAAGGTGCTAAAGTGCGAATCAAAATACCCGCCGCACAAATGCCAATAATTGGCGTTCCTGTCTGGAAAAATTCTCGCACCGTTTCGCCAAAATTAGTATAGGTAAAATCAGCCGAATGGGTACGATCTATTAACCCATAAACCACTGCTTCCGGTAGGGCCATTTGCACTTGACGAGCCGCGGGGAGGCTGGTTTCTCCTAAAATGAGAATAGCTGGAGGTTTCATTTGGCTTCCCCTGACTGCGCTGCAGTTAACTTTTGGATAAATTCTTGATGTTCTACCGAGTTAATTCCAGCCTTTAAGATGTCCAACACCCGTGACATATTGCCGTTGAGCATGGCTGAAATATCTAACCACAAACCCGGAAATACTAGAGAGCAAATCACCCCTTCTTGGTTGGGTAACAAAGAAATATAATCGCCATTTTCTAAACTAAACCAATCAATCTTTTGATCAAATACCTGCCAAATAAGGTATTCTTGAATGCCACTGCGACGATAAGCACGTTTTTTATCCCCTAAATCTATGGCGGCACTACTAGCGGCAATTTCTACCACTAATTCCGGCGCTCCTTCTAGGTATCCCTCTACAGTTAGGGTTGATTTTCCCCCGCTTTCTTGACTAATTAATAACACCCCATCCGGCTGTAGTTCGTTGTCGATATCCAAGCGGACTGTTGGCTCAATACCCATTTGTACTTGGGGGGTAGCAACTTTGTATGTCCATAGCCAACCCACAAGATTGCCATGGGGTTCAGCATGAAATTTAAACCTTAATGGGGATGCCATATATACAACTCCTTCGATCAGTTCGGCTTTTTTTAATCCTGGCATAGCTTGATAACGGCGCTCGAATTCGGGACTAATTAAGCGATCCCCATTTTCTAAAGGGGGTAAATGTTGAGTGGTTACAATCTGAGAAGTTAAGGATTTAACCGGAGAAGAAGTCATGGTGGCAGTCTTTGGGAACAAAACAGCATTGATTTTATTATAGATTGTTTCATTGGACTTCTTGAGGGATTTAATTTTTAACTGAAATTTTCCCGGAAGTCCTGAGCTTTTAGCGATGGGATGAATGGCGACCAACAGATAGACAATTACCCAAAACTATAGCATTTATCTTAGTGATGAGGTACAAAGTTTTCCTTTTGGGAAGTCGGTAGTCGATACCAAATTAGGTTACACTTCATCTAGTTATGAGAAATGCTGTCATAACTGATACAGCGAGCCTAAAGGAAAGGTAAACGTCCTCTTCTAGAGCCTACCCATTCACGAGTCAATTAGGCACACTATAACTAATAACTGATAATCGATAACTGATAATGTTGGTTCCCCTTACCCGTCAATCGATCGAGCAAATTGTCCCGATTATCGCCACAGGTCCCCAGTACGCTCACTATTGGGGTAAATGGTCTGATTTTCTGCGCCGTTTATTCATTTCTATCATCGCTCTCACCGCAGCTTGGTTAATCGGTAATTTATTCGGCCCCGGTGGTTTAACAATTAAACTGATTTTCGACATTATCGCCGGTTTATATTGGCTCTGGGGTCCGGTTTATTGGGCCAGTGTTCGCAATAATACCTATCGTCGTCTTCCCTACGGGGGGTTTTGGCGCGGTCGCGTTTTCGATGCTTTTGTCACCGAGGAATTAATCGGGGAAGAAGAAAGGGTCAATAAACGCGGGGAATTAGAGATTATCGAAAATCGCCAACGCTGTATTAATCTAGAAATCGGTGATCAAACTGGCTTTTCGGCGATCGTTCGCGCTCCCCTCAAACGCATTCATAAATCGATCCGTCCCGGGATGGTGGCCGAAGCTTTGTTAATGTCTCGAGAACCCGATTTAGGGGATATCAATCAGCTTTCTGATGTCCATCTTCCCCAACTCGACCAGTGGATAGGGGAATATCCTGTGCTGCGACGGGATATTTTCCAGCAAGTTAGTCGCGAATTGGGAGGGGGAAAAGAACCCCGGCCAAAACCTTCTCGTTATTCTAATAATGTCATCCGAAGACGCAAAACCCGTTAATTGGTCGGCGAGCTTTGAAACGATGCTGGTTTCCTGGTCATCAATGAATAATAATTTACAGATTTTGGCTAATTTAATCCTTGTTTTTGCTGTTTTTGAACCATCAAAAATTAATTATGCAAGGGGTTCAATATAATGTTAATTAAGCTTAGAAGGAGATAAATCGCTGACTGACGGACACATTTTTCAATACAAAGACAAGTACTGTTATGTGAAAGCCTCAAACTCCTGAATAAAAGAAAAGGTAATTTTGCCATAATAATCCTGACGAGCTTTGCGAGAAGCCAAACAGGGAAAAGGGTCAA
>NZ_JADBTF010000028.1:0-2845 GCF_020246295.1 Microcystis sp. M090S1
AGGCATGGGAAGAAAATCGAAATGAAAAGTCAAATTCAGTTGACTGGAGATTTACTACTGCTGATGCTCGTATTAAATTAAAAAAACTCTATCCCTCAATTCAAACTTGACAGACTACTAGATGGAAAATATGGTAAAGGAAGCATTTTGGCCGGGCAAAAAGGTCTTTATTACTGGTCATACGGGCTTTAAGGGGTCTTGGCTGGCGTTTTGGTTACTCCATCTAGGAGCAGCGGTAAAAGGCCTCAGTTTAGCTCCCAATACCACCCCCGCCTTATTTGAGCAATTAGACTTAGCTCAAAACCTGAGTCATCATATAGGAGATATTCGAGAGGCTGAGTTAGTAGCTCGTTTAATCGCTTCATGGCAACCGGATGTAGTCTTTCATTTAGCGGCGCAATGAGCGTCCTATACCGAACTCAAGTCATTGACAGATAATCAATCGGCCAATTCAAGTCTGAATTGCATCACTGTCTGATCTACCTTTATAGAATACCTCATTCGGGGTACGATAGTCAAGACATTTTCGAGGACGATTGTTAATCAAGTTTACGGCTATTTCCACCTGCTCTGGCTTAACAATTTTAAAATTCGTTCCCTTGGGAAAAAATTGTCTTAATAGTCCATTAGTATGCTCGTTTAATCCCCTCTCCCAAGAATGATAAGGAGTAGCAAAATAAAAATCTGCTCCCAATTTCTGACTCAACTCTTGATGTCCACAAAATTCTTTGCCGTTGTCACAAGTAAAGGTTTTTCTTTTGTCAGGGTGAATCTCTTGAAAAAGTTTTTCTGTGACTCTATTGATTTCCGATGCGGTTTTGTTTTTGGCTAATCCTGCTACTAGAAATTTCGAGGCCTTGTCTACATGGGTAACGAGAACTCCTAGATGATTTCCTCCAATCATCGTGTCACTTTCCCAATGACCGATCTCGGTTTTCTGGTCAGCAATTGCTGGTCGCTCGCTGATATCTACACGCCCTGGAATCCCTCCACGCTTACTTTTTGCTCCGCCTCGACTCTTTCTTTGACAAAGCCCCCGGCGTAAATATTTCTGGTACTCTCCACATCCGTGATAGTTCTGATAGATCATTTGATAGATGGTTTCGTGACTGAGAGATTCTTGACTGGCTCTTTTCAGACGACCTGCTATTTGTTCGGGACTATGATAATCTTTCAATCCTTCTTTGACCAACTCTAAGGCTGACTCGCTGACATTTTTAAAGGGTTGTTTGGCATTTTTTCGCCTTGTCTCGCTTTGAGCTTGTGCTGTGTCAGGTAGATAGCAGCCAAGGGAACTTTGATTCCTTTTTAATTCCCGTGATATTGTGCTTTGATGACATCCGAGCCAGACGGCCATTTGCCGTTGAGATAAATTTCCCTCCTGACTAAGTTGGTAGAGCAAGTTTCTTTGTTCTATGTTAAGATGTTGGTGGCTCATTTTTGGGTCTGATTTGTTTTTGTTAATGATCAGACAGTACCTGATGAGCCTTTCTTTGTCAACTCTTGAGGTTGATGCGTTTCATTTTTGAATTGGCGATCCTTTAATAGCAGGAGGCACTAAGTGGACATAGTAAATTCAATACATATCCAGATTAGGAAAATGCTCAAAAAGCCATCAAAAATTGATGGCAGATTTTTGGTAGTTGCCGCAGTCTTAGGATATTTTGGGTTATTGTATGTAGCTAATTTTTTTGTTCCCTATCACAATTTTTGGTGGAGACTGGGGGTTCCTGCGGCTGAAAATGCTTTTATCGATCTTGGAGCGGTATTAGGTGCCTTTGATTGTGATCGATTGACAGGCGAAGTTTCCCTAATAAATAATTCCTGCTTCAAGCAAATATCTTATCCCAGTAGTTGGTCTTCATTAACTTGGCTGGGGTTAGAGCAGCGTGATACTATATTTTGGGGAGTTTTCTTTGCTTTAATCTTTTATGGGATAACTTTAATGATCATTGGCAGATTAAATTATCAAGAAGCTGTAGTTTATGCCCTAATTTTATGCTCACCACCAGTAATGCTTTTAGTGGAACGTGGCAACGTAGATATTGTTATCTATTCTTGGCTGGGTGTCGCACTAATGATAATTAAGAATAGCCGAGCATTAATTTTTAGGTTGTGTGCCTATTTATTAATATTTTTTTGGGGGGTTGTTAAACTATTTCCAATTTTTGGACTGGCGGTAATTCTTAAAGAAAAAAGAAATCTATTTCTGTTCTTGTCGGCTATTTTTACCACTGCTTTTATTACTTATTTTCTCGCTAGTATAGGGGAGATTAAAACTATCTCAAGCATTCATGATGGGAGAATTTGGTATAGTTTTGGCTATAAAGTCCTCTTTGGTGCAGTCAAATATATTCTATCAAAGCTTACTAGCGGCGAAACTGATCTTAAAAATACGATCATATATATGATGTATATAATTATGATTTTATTTACTATGTCAATCTTAACCAGAGTTTTATTGTCGAAATTTAAAATTTTTAAAGAATGGCTTAGTTCGGATTTTGTCTCAACCGATTCGGACAAATCTTTAGATAAAAGTCGATACATTGATTACTTCCGTCTTGCGGCAGCAATTCATTTAGGAAATTTTCTTGTTATTGGCATGCTTTATGATTACAAATTAACTTTTCTAATCTTTGCCCTTCCTCAAATTTTGGATTGGATTAAGCAAGAAAATCAATTGAGCTTACCTTCCAGTATGGCTTTAGTCGCTATGGTGACAACCTTTTACGCAAGTCCATTCTTATATCCTTGGTTAGTTGATGAAATGATCAATTGGCTCTTAGCTGCCAATTTATTATACATGGCAATTCTCTCTATGCCTGAATGGCTAAAAAGTTTA
>NZ_JADBTF010000280.1:0-3618 GCF_020246295.1 Microcystis sp. M090S1
CCTCTTGCATAAATCCGAAAACAAACGATAGAAACAATAATGGGAGGGACTTTCAGTTAATTATTTATTAGTAGTTGATAATCTTCAAAAATGTTGCTGTACAAGGATCGACTTAAGACTTTTGCAAGAGGTCTAATAATTATGCCGAATTCTGTTATCTGACCCATCTGACCCAAGGGGTACGCCGCAGCGGTTCCGCTGCCAAAGACTTAACCGATGTGGCCTGTGGGCGCTTAGATGGTTATTGGGAACGAGGGATTAATCCCTGGGATCTGGCTGCGGGAATTATTCTGATCGAAGAAGCTGGCGGTAAAATTAGCGCCTACGATGAGAGTCCTTTTCTGATAGAAACGGGGCGAATCCTGGCCACTAACGGACAGATTCACACCCCCTTAAGCCAAGCTCTGCAAAAAGCCGCCTCTTGGAGTTTTCAGTTTTAATTCTTTTAATATTTATTGCGATTATCATTGTGATTAGAGTAGGACCAGCTGTATGCCTTTTCCGATTTCCCAGGGATTATTTCAATTTGATTTAATCGATCACTTCGCTGTTTTAGGAGTCTCGATCGATGCCGAACATGAGGAGATTCGCGAGCGTTACTTAAAAATTGCCTATAAACTCCATCCCGATACCTGTCGCATTCACACCCCCGCCGAAAGGGAACAGGCTAATCAGTTACTGGCAAAATTAGTTAACCCAGCCTACGAACATCTTAGCCGTGACCTATCTCGGGAAGAATTCCGGCTTATTTTAGCACAAATGGGCAAGGCAATGGCGAGGGATGCGGGTAAAATTACCATCAGTAGCGAACCGGCTAGAAAACTAGCCCAATCTAGCGCTAACTATGAATTAGCCTATCAAAAAATCCTGCAATCCTTGGCGATCGATCAATATACCGCCCTAGAAAATACCTATCAGAAAATCGCCCAACTCAGTGAACTCAATCTGGTTTATCTGATGTTAACCGAAGGTCAGGGCAACAAGAAAACCACCCGGAAAGTCTTTATCTCCCAAGGCAATCCTAACCAGTCCGAGTTAGTCGGGGCTACTTTCATCACGGCAGCCGAGGCTAAAGCCAAAGAATCGCCCCTAGAAGCCTATATTCGCCGCGCCCAAGCCTCTCTTGACCAAAATAACCCCGCCCAAGCTTTGCGAGAATTGCGCGATGCCCTGCGGCAAGAACCGGATAATGGCATCTGTCACGCCCTGCTCGGTTTAGCCTACCTGCAACAAAATCAACTCGCCATGGCCCGGGTTCATATCAATCGCGCCTGGCAAGTCAGCCCCAAAGATGCGACGGTGATTAGGTGCAAACGGGAACTAAATCAAGTAGTTAATCCTAATGTTGAAATGGAAGACCAGAAGGGACAAAAAAAGGAAGGGGATCCCAAGGGCGGTTTTTGGTCTCTATTTGGTGGTAATAAAGAATAACCAGCTCAAACCATAACGGTATAAGAGTGATACCAAATTCTCATTTTAACCCGCGTGTTACCCAATGCGGGTTACAGGAGAAAAGAAACGATCAGCCCGAGACTCAAGCTCAAAATAGACAGACAAAACAGATCTACCCTGAACAGTAATAGTTAGGGTTTGCGGCAAAAAGTTTTTCGTGGGGGCAGGGTGTGGGGTGTGGGGTGTAGGGTTTTACCCATTTTCAGGGGGTCAATTACCTAATTTTCGGGGAAAAAGTGCCTAAATTTCCCCCCTGATCACTCCAAGGGCTGGCACTTTTTGATTTCAAAAAAGCCTAAAGATATTATCCAACGAGGTTTTTAGATTTATTCAGCAGACCCTATATAGAGAATGGTCAAGCCCCTGTCTTTTCGCTGTTTACTGTTTGCTGTTTACTAATCACCGGAAAAAAGCTCCCCACTCCCCTCTCCTATCTCTATTTTGTTACTTTTTTCTTTTCTCTTGGGATAAGATTGTGATCGATCGAGTTTAGGGAATTTTTATGACCACGGAAAGTTTAGCGACTTCAGAAGCAATAGAGTCAATGACCGATGAATTTCTGGCTAGTACGAGCAGTCACCAAGAAATGATTGAAATGGTTATTTCTACTCTGCAGCAGAATGATACTGCTATGGTACAACATACAGAAAAAGGTTATCTTTGGAAGTTTCAGTATGGTAGCGTTGAGGTATTTGTACAGTTAACTGGGGAAAGCGATGATGATTTTCTCACGGTGTGGTCTTCTGTGCTGAAATTACCCGTTAAGGATGAATTGGGATTAACCCGCAAGTTATTAGCGATGAATTGTGCCGAAACCTTTGAATCTCATTTTGCCATTATGAATGATCAGGTGGTGGTGATTTCTCAGCGCACTGTGGCCGATTTGTCTGCTGGGGAGATTTCGCGAGCAATTACTCTCGTGGCGACGGTAGCAGATAATAATGATGAAATGTTACGAGAATCCTTTGGTGGCAGCTAAAATTTGGCGTTATATCCCTCCAATTATCTCATCGGCAGAGCTACAAATGGCGATCGATTCTTGGTTACTAGAGCAACACCGTTGTGGTCATCATCCCCCGACTCTGCGTTTTTATCAATGGTCGCCCCCGGCTATTTCCTTGGGCTATCATCAACGGCAATATCCCGATTTTTGGCGTAATTTGACTTGGCAAGGTCAAAAAATCTCCCTAGTTCGTCGTCCTACCGGTGGACGGGCCGTACTACATCAGGGGGATTTGACTTATATGGTGGTAAATTCGGGGATGAAGGGTAATGTTGGGGAAGTTTACCGTCAAATCTGTCAATTTTTAATCACAGGCTGGCAAAATCTCGGTCTGGAATTGTCCTACGGTGCTGCAGGCCGGGGATATATCCATTCTGCTAACTGTTTCGGTACGGCTACCGGTGCGGATCTAGTCGATAATTGGGGGAATAAATTTATTGGTAGCGCCCAACTGCAACGGGGTTCCTCTGTTCTCCAACATGGTTCGATGGTGCTAGAGCAAGATAATTCGCTGTTTGAGCAAGTTTTCGGCAGTGATGCCCCTCAAAAGCTGAATTTAGCCCCAGATTTGACCCTAGAAACCCTTATCGCTACCCTGAAAACCGCCGCCGAGGATTGCTTTGATTGTCAATTGCTAGAACAACCCCTCGAGGATTGGGAATGGCGATCAATTAAAAAAATAAATATAAATACTCATTGACAAAAAAGTTTTTGTGTGTATAAAAAATCAATTATGAGTTAAGTTGTATAGATTTGTAATTTTTTGCTAATAATAGTTAAAGGTAGATAGAGGCCGCAAGGAACCAAAGTCTTACCGAACTCGAAATTATTGTCTAGCTTGTGCTAGTTTAAGAAACGTTAATCTTTTACAGTTGGTGAGGATTAACGAGCGATCGCAGCTAGTTTAGTTAAGCTAATCCAGTCAATCGATCGCGCCATCTTATAAGACAATGGGAGTAATCCCAGACTCAAAAAAGTTAAGAAATCTTGCCCGTGATTTCAGTTAAGCAAGAGGAAAAATACCCATGACCATTGCTGTCGGACGCGCCCCAGAAAGAGGGCTGTTTGATGCTCTCGATGACTGGCTCAAAAGAGACCGTTTCGTCTTCATCGGTTGGTCTGGTTTACTACTCTTCCCCTGCGCCTTCATGGCCCTAGGTGGA
>NZ_JADBTF010000281.1:0-4926 GCF_020246295.1 Microcystis sp. M090S1
AATCAACAACTAAAGCTTATGCTTGTAGCTAAGTGAAATCATTGATTAAGAGACCTGTACTTTTCAATGACTTTTTGCCGCAAACCCTAATTAGGGCTTGCTGAATAAATCTAAAAACCTTGTTGGGTGAGACTTTTAGACTTTTTGTCAATCAAAAAGTACCAGATATGGGAGTGATCGGGGGGAAAATTCAGGGACTTTTTGAAAATTAGGTAATTGACCCCGGCGGTTCGACGGATTCGACAAGCTCACCGTCCACAAGCTCACCGTCCACTCGACTGATCTCGCCGAACGTCCTCAAAATCGGTAAAACCCTACACCCCACACCCCACACCCTGTCCCCAGGAAAAACTTTTTCAGCAGACCCTAATTAACCATCGACCTCGAAAAGGTCTTGACTATCAGACCCCCAATCCAGTAATATAGTGCTTCAGATCAGGTAGTCTACTGATTCGGATCAGATAGTGATGCAGTTCAGTGTTGAATTAGCCTTGCAAAAAATTACAGATTACAGATGAGCAAACAAATGATTAAAGACAACCATTTCATTGTTATTGGTGGACATAAGTGTGGTACAACTTCTCTCCACAGTTACCTCGGACAACACCCAGAAATATGTTTGCCAAAAATTAAAGGACAAGACTTTTTTTCTAGGATGGGAAATAATCAATCGTTCAGAAAATTTGAAGATTATATCGCTAGTTATGATGAAAGGGAATTGCTTAAAAGCAAAGTTAGCGGAGAGGTGTCTAGTGTGTATTTATCTTCAGATAAGGCCAGACAACTAATTAAACAATATATACCTGATGCTAAATTGGTAGTCATTCTTCGTCATCCCGTAGATCGCTGTATTTCTCATTTCTTGCAAACTGTTGAAATTGGGTCTCCAGATAACATAGACTTTCAAGATATTTTCTCATCAGCCCAAGAGCAAAAGGGAGTTTTGAGACTCAGCTTCTGTTCTCAAGACATACAAAAGTATCTAGAGGAGTTTCCCAAAGAAAACTTTAAGTTTATTCTATTTGATTCATTAATTAAACAAGCTAATTTTGTTGATTTATTTGAATTTATAGGGGTTGATACTAAATTCCAACCAGACACTTCAGCTATTATGAGAAAGGGGGGTATTATCGATGATAAAAGTATTAAAATAATCAACTATTTACGATCTACTATTGGTCAAGTGTTGAAACCCTTAACCACTAAAGAACAGAGACGCTTAATGACAATAAAAGCTAGAAATTATGTAACTAAAAAAATAGAAGTACCTCAATCAATAAAAGACGAACTTATGGATTTATATCGTGAGGAAATCGTAAAAATTCAAGGATTAACTGGTATGAATCTATCCAAATGGCTGGCTGAAAAACCACAAGTTATTGATTAGTTGAGAAACAAGAGTCATTTTAGTCTTGATAATTCAGGAGGCTAAACGACAATTGATTCCAATTAATTGGAAGGGCAATGGGTGTATTAGGTTCACTTAACAACCAATAGAGCGTTGGGTTTCATGCTTCAACCCAACCTACGTTCATCTTATATTTAATTCCACCCACCCACTTAACACTTTCTCTCACATATAGGTGAGCAGCAGAAGTTATTCAAAGAGGGCGAAGGCAATTCGCCCCTACAATAATATTATCGCACCAATGGTGGGGGCGCATCGCAAAAGAGGGCGAAGGCAATTCGCCCCTACAATAATATTATCGCACCAATGGTAGGGGCGCATCGCGTGCGCCCAAATCTAATATAGATATTTCGACAAAATTGAGATGCAGCCTCATCAAGTCATGGAAAATCAAAGAATTTTTGCTAAAAATTGCTGAGTTCGATCGGATTGAGGATTATTAAAAAATTCTGCTGGGGGGGCAATTTCCAAAATTACACCCTGATCCATAAATACCACTCGATCGGCCACTTCTCGCGCGAATCCTACCTCGTGGGTGACACAAACCATGGTCATCCCGGATTTGGCTAAACTTTGCATCGTTTCCAAGACTTCTCGCACCATTTCTGGGTCTAAAGCTGAGGTGGGTTCATCGAATAACATCACCTTCGGCTGCATGGCCAAAGCGCGAACGATTGCCACCCGCTGCTGTTGTCCTCCCGATAACTGAGGGGGATATTTAAGCGCTTGTTCGAGAATACCAACTTTTTCGAGGAGTTTTCTCGCTATTTCCTCCGCTTGCGCTTTTTTCCAACCGCGAACCCACATCGGCCCGAGGGTGACATTATCTAATACCGTCAGATGGGGAAAGAGGTTAAATTGTTGAAAAACCATGCCGACTTCCTGACGGATTGCCTCGATATTTTTCAGGTTGTGGGAAACAGTTATTCCGTCAATAATAATGCGGCCTTTTTGATAGGATTCCAACCCGTTAAAAGTGCGAATAAAGGTGGATTTTCCTGAACCAGACGGCCCCATAATCACGACAACTTCCTGTTTATTAACGGTGAGATTGACTCCCCGCAAAGCATGAAAGCGGTTATCGTACCATTTTTCCACTGCTTCGGCAATTATAATCGGTTCACTGTTGTGAGAGTCCATATTTTTGAGAGTTTATTGATTATCTGTATCGGGAAACCACTGTTTCTCAAGAATTTGTCTCAGAGAGTAGGGACAAATTATCGGTAAATTTTTTAATCCTGTCTTTTTTTCGGCAATTAAGCGAGCGTTTTCATAGATATTTTCTAACTCTAGTTCTATAAATTTGCTTAAATTGGTGGTGAGCTTATCTTCTAATTGTACTCGAAAAGTGATAATCTCTGCCGCCCAATGATTACTATTTCTTTCTCTTTCTGTCGTCCAAAATTGATAGAGTAGGAGATGGATTATTATTTGTAAACTTAAACTTTTAACAGCAGTTTTTTCGCTTCGTCCCAAAGCTGCCAACTCCTCGATTAAATGTTCGTAATCTAACTGATCTAACTGACGATTTTTTAATAACTCGATCGTCTCGCTTAACCAGCGATCATACTCCCGTTCATAAAGCTGTTCTAAAGCAAGCATTATCTTTGATCAAATGGGGACATTATTAAAAATAACCCATTCCTAGAAATGATAGCACAAAATATCCGGATGGCACGGGATTAGTGTAAATATTTGTGAATTAATGATGATGACAGTCAAAAATGCTTGACCCTGAGGTAAAAAAAGGTTAAATTATGGTTAGGCTGAGAACCCACACATCCTAGATAATGAGGCTATCATGGATTTAATCGATAAACTCAAAGCAATTGCCCAAAAAGTTGAAACCTCTCGTTCTCAAATCCAAAACGAACAGGCAACCAAAACAGCTTTTATTATGCCTTTTTTGCAAGCATGGGGTTACGATGTGTTCAATCCCATGGAAGTTCACCCCGAATATAGTGCCGATTTAACTGGATTAAAAGGGGAAAAAGTAGATTATGCTATTTGTTTGGACAATCAACCGATTATTTTGATGGAATGTAAAAGTTGTCATCAAAATCTTGAGCATCCTAAACATAGTTCCCAACTGCATCGATATTTTAACGCAACTGGAGCTAACTTTGGAGTTTTAACTAATGGGATTATCTATCGGTTTTATACGGATATCGTCAAGGATAATATCATGGACGATAAGCCATTTTTTGAGTTTAACATTCTCGACTTTGACGACTCTTCTGTTAACGAATTAAAACGATTTTCTAAATCTAGCTTTAATTCTGACGAACTAGAAGAGGTTGCTCGCAATTTATTGCACACAAAAGAAGTTAAAAAAGTGATTGCCCAGCAATTAAATGATCCTTCCCCCGAATTTGTTAAGTTTTTTGTTAGTCATGTGTATTCTGGGGTGAGAACTGCATCGGTTGTCGAAAAATTCAAAGAAATTATTAAGCGTTCTCTCAAAGAGTATATCAATGATATCATCAAAGAAAAATTTGAGGAAGTTTTAGGAAAAGAACCTGAAACAAATCCTCCTGATACATCAGCAGCAGAAGATACTCCACCAGAAGAAACAGGGGAAGATAAAATTAATACGACCCCCGAAGAATTGGAAGGATTTTACATTATTAAATCAATTCTACGGGAAGAAATCAATACCGCACGCATTCAATTCAAAGACACTAGAAGTTATTTTGGTATCAACTTAGATGGAAAAGTAACCAAAACAGTCTGTCGTCTGCGCTTCCATGAAAAAACTGGCAAGAAATCAATCAGTATTCCCGATAACGTGGAAACGGGGAAAGAAGCAACCACGAATATAGACAGTCTTGATGAAATTTATGGAGTCGCTGAATTTCTGAAATCTCGTATCCGCTATAGCGGTGTGCAGTCGTATGAGGTACAGTGTCACGAGCTATAAACCATGCTAGGCAAAGCTTGGTCTGTATCTCACTCAAGCGCTTACCGCTATAATTCTTAAACTGGCAGTACGATTTAGGCTATCATCTAACTTTTCATAAACAAAAATAATTAAGGAATATCCCAAGCCAAAAATTTTTTGTCTTGCGGATTTAAAAGGACAAGATGATTGAGGTTGTTTCATGCTTGTTACTTTGATATCTACTAACAAATCGGGAAAATCAATCCCACTAGCTGAATTACCGTCAAGAAAATTATATTTTTCCTTTAGATATAGTTTAAACTTTTGTTCTAAGTAAGTTCCGATCGCTTTACCATCTGTAACACCGTAGAGTGAAGATTCTTGATGTTGAGATTCCAAAGCTGAGAAGACAGCCGCCTCCTCACATAACAATTCTTGGTTCAATCTTGCCATAGATCATACAGGGTTTAAATCAACTCTAGCAGAAAAATTTATCTATAGCAATTCTTGGAGCTATGAGGTACAATGGAAAGCAAATAGACAAATAATAGAACTTACCAGCTTCCTATGAGACCCTATTCCGTAGATTTTCGCCAAAAAATTATCGATGTCTGGAAGAAAGAAAAAATTTCCATTC
>NZ_JADBTF010000282.1:0-8956 GCF_020246295.1 Microcystis sp. M090S1
TCAGTCAACATCGAAGAAGTTTCAGTATATCCTACTCTTTCTTGTCTTTCGTACCATGCTTGTGTTCTGAGATGGAAAGCTTTATTGTAAACTAATCTTACACAGCCCAAGGTGCGCCGCAATAGCGACTCTTGTTCTGCTGTGGGGTAAAATCGAAACGAATAGGCTTTCTCCATATCTCACATTCTAGCATATATCGTGTAAATGCGCTACTATTTCATAGTAAAGCCGTCCTTTGAGAACGGGGTTTCAGAGCCAAAATTGGCGATGACACTTGAGAACCAGTGATTTTTTCTCCTAAACCCAAGTTTTTCTGCTGGCAATTCCTTATTATCTATGTCCTTGACTATGCCTCAGTCTGCCGAGTCCTCCACGGGTGAGGATTTACCCCTAGCTATCTCACCCAGTAACGAGCAGTTAGAGAATATTAATAGCTATTTAAACCTGATTTTGGCAGCTTTAGTCTCTCTAGCTAATTTAGACTCCGAGTCTATCACCCAAGCAGCCCAAGAATTAGCCTTAGATCTGGATACAAGCGATCGCCTAGTTGCCCACTACTGGCAACCCCAGTCAAACCTCTCCCTAGCGGACATCCGTTCTCTAGTTCTCCTCCTCTGTCATCTAGCCCAAAAAAAGCAAGAGTTAATCCGTCGCGCCGTAATTCTCTTGGAACAAGTGGGAACTCAAGGACAAGAACCGGTCAAAACCACGCTTTTGGGCAATTATATTGATAATTTTCGCTTAAAATACCCAGAAATATCGGAAAATAATCTCAGTGATTCTAGCCTAATTTCCCTAGCCTGGAAATTATTAATCGATTTATTGTTCTACAGCAGCCCCCGCAGTCATCTCCTTCTCTGGCACACCCTTTTGGCAAGTAAAAAGTAAAAAGGCTATCAGTTATCAGTTATCAGTTATCAGATGTAAGTTTTCAGTTCACTGATTACTGTTTACTGTTTACTGGACGGCTACGCCGTGCCTTTGGCAACACTGAAAAAAAGCTTCCCAGTTCATAATTCATAATTCATAATTCATAATTCCCACCGATAACTAAAAATGAGTAATCTAATTCGCAAATATACACCCCCCACCTGTACCCTAGAAATTTGGGGAAATAGTTCGCCTCTGGCGGTTTGGCTGGGTAAAAATGTCTTAAACGATGCCCACTTTCAATTGCGTTTTGATGATCCTAGATTGAGTGAGGAAAAACAGGTGACGATCAAAGGCGATCGCACACAATTACAACTCCTAGGGGAAATTGTCGCTAATTATGTGCAGAATTTACTCTCTAGTCCCGTTTCTACCCTCTCTTTCGTGGCTAGTGGTTCCCCCGAAAGCCATCTCCCCTCCTTACCCTCTCTCCGTTGTCAGGGACTTCTGCAGCATCAATTATTTTTGGGTTCCCTGCTAACCGATCAGGATAAACAGGAGATCGAATTAACCACATCGCAATTATTCGATCTAGCCAATGCTTTAGGGGAATATAACCATGAAAGCCCCCTAATACCCCCATTAATTCGCCAGAAAACTCGAAAAAATGCCCTGATGTGGACGGGATTAATCGCCTCAGCCCTAATAACTATCGGGGGAATAGCGATCGCATTTTATCAACAGCAACAAGTGGCCAACAATGATTTAACCACTGATCCCAATAGTGCCAAGATTCCCCAACCCTTGCCAACGCTGCCTTTACCCCCCACGGGAACGGCCGCCCCAAACCCGCAGTTACCGGCAAATTTGGGCAATAAAACCCCTTTACCGCCACCGCCACCCGTGGGAACCGTTCCAGCCCCAGTTCGGCCCTCTAGCGTCCCCCTGGTGATTCCGCCGCCCACTTTACCGCCGCCACCAGTCACAGGTTCGCGTCCTGGCGGCACGGCGATCGTAATTGAACCGAATAATCAGAAAATCCCGATTACTGCCCCCCCCGTCACTGGTGATCAGGGTACAAATGCAATGACAAATGTTCCCCCCACCACGATGAATCCGACTCCAGCACCGCCAAAATTGCCCAATTTACCGCCTCTAAGCCCTGTTAACCCCGAAAATGTCAATTTAGACCGAAAACCGCCCACAAGCACCGCTAAAGCCCCAGAGACGAACTTACTAGATACCATTCCCCAAGTGGCAGAAACCAGAGAATATTTTCAATCCCGTTGGCAACCCCCGGAAAGTCTCAAGCATACTCTAGAGTACCGTTTGGTCTTAAATCAGGATGGTTCCCTAAAACAGATTATTCCCCTCGGACAGGCGGCGAAAATCTATCTCGATCGCACTAATATGCCCCTGCTTAATCAACCTTTTGTTTCTCCCCTCGATATCCCTGGTAATCCTCAATTGCGTCTAGTTCTTGGTTCTGATGGTACGGTGCGGACTTTTATGGAACAGTAATAGGCTGTACTGCATTTAAGTAGCTGGTTATAATTAAATTAAAAATGGATTTTAGGTTCGATCCCCCCTTAATCCCCCCTTAATAAGGGGGGCATCTGATAATTTTTAACGCCTACCTACTTAATTAACAATAATCTCGTCGGTGCTGTCGGGTTGGTTCATTTCCGTTAGGGTTTGCCAACCTGATTGCCAAAGATTCGCATCTTGCAACTGTTTAGCATTAATCCAGAAGCGGACAGTCGGATCGCAGGAAGCGACTAATTCAGCAAAAACCCATTGACCGCGATTTTGACGATTGACCACTTGAAAATGTCGCCAGCCCCATGTTTTTTGTTTTGCCGTCCATTTTGATCCCAAGAGATGGGGATATTTCTGTTTTTTGGGCATAAAAGTTAAAACACCTGAGTTCGGGATAGGCTGAAACCCTTATATTATCCTAGTTGGCCCACCCGATTCTTTTCCAGAAGCCAAGGAGAGGAAAAATGATCGGGGCGCTTAAGTGCGCCCCAGTTTTGGCTAATAACCGCGCCAAACACCAACCAAAACCCCTTGCACTTGTACTTGTTCGGTATTGGCTGTAATTGGTTGATATTTTTGATTAGAGGGTTGGAGAGTGATGATTTCTCCTTCTTGGTAGAAACGTTTTAAAGTAGTGCCGTGGCCTTCGACTCTAGCGGCGACGATTTCCCCATTGGACACCGCTTCATTACCCGTGAGAGAACGCATAATCACCAGATCCCCATCGGCAATATGATCCTCGATCATACTGTCTCCGGAAACCCGCAGAGCATAACAGTCTTGGCTGCGTTGCAACAGGTTAGAAAGATCGAGTTTTTCTTCCACATCGGTGAAGGGTTCCACTAAACCACCAGCAGCGATCGCACCCAGAACCGGTAAACCTTGCACTGGTTGTTTGAGAATCCGCAGGGTGCGTGCTTTTCCTTCTGTCCAATCAATATAGCCTTTGGCGCGTAAACGTTCTAAACGGCTTTGAATCGGTGCGGGAGAGCGTAAATTCATCGCTCGCATCATTTGCCGGATGGAAGGGGCGTGTTGAGTAGTGCGAATATACTCAATTAGCCAGTCGTACAACTCCTGTTGCGCTTGAGTAAGGGATTCGAGGTTAGTCATGATCTATTTTCCTATGCTTGGGTTAAGATAATTTGTACTTTAGTTCATTTGTGTTTAACCTAGTACATCTTAACTTCATCGGCTGACTAAATCAACTGGTTATTAGATCTCTTCCAAAAATCAAAAGTTGTCGTGCTTGGTTAGGAGACTCCGAGACAGGAGACTCCGAGACAGGAGATTATTTCTATTTATTCTTCCGACACCCCACACCCTACACCCTACACCCCACACCCTGCCACCACCGAAAAACTTTTTGCCGCAAACCCTAATTAATAATTCATAATTCCTTCTCCCTTCTCCCATGCAGTCTTAACGAGTAATTTAGATAGTCAACAGCTTATCTTCTGACCTAGCACTTTTTTTTTAAAAGTATCATTAATTTTTATCTCAATTCTGAATATTAATTAATCCCAGGGTCGGTTGCTGGCAAACTCAGCAGCGTATTAAGAAAAAATAACGAATTGCTAGAAAGCCGAGAATCTGGATAATGATCGAGGTGGAGACAGAAAAATTGCTCTACTTAAGCCTGTCTGCCGTAAGCGTCCAATAGTAGATAGGGAGTCAAAAGCGACGCTCAAGAAAATCCTTCGGTTGTCAGGGAAACGAGAGGATATTTAGTGCGAAATTGAGCCGTAAAAAAACTTAAAATCCCGACAAATATCGTAAAAACTAAGGGGAACACATGACCAAAAAAACCTATGCAACCATAGACGGTAACGAAGCTGTTGCACGCGTTGCCTATCGTCTCAGTGAAGTAATCGCTATTTATCCTATCACTCCCTCCTCGCCTATGGGTGAATGGTCCGATAGTTGGGCGGCCGAACGCAGAGCTAATCTCTGGGGAACCATCCCTTCCGTAATCGAAATGCAGAGCGAAGGTGGGGCAGCGGGAACCCTGCACGGAGCGCTACAAACAGGCTCTTTAACTACCACTTTCACTTCCTCGCAGGGATTATTATTAATGCTCCCCAACTTCTACAAAATTGCGGGGGAATTAACCTCTTCAGTGGTTCATGTGGCGGCCCGTGCTTTAGCAGCCCAAGGATTGTCAATTTTTGGGGATCATAGTGATGTTATGTCTGCCAGAAGTACGGGTTGGGCTATGTTAGCGGCTAATTCCGTTCAAGAAGCTCAAGATCTGGCGGCTATTGCCACAGCTACCACCCTAGAAACCAGGATTCCTTTTCTGCACTTTTTTGATGGGTTTCGTACCAGTCATGAGGTGCAAAAAGTCGAATTAATTAGCGATGAAACTCTCAAAGAACTGATCGATGAAGACCTAATTATTGCCCATCGTCAAAGGGCTTTAACTCCCGATCGACCGGTTTTACGAGGCACGGCACAAAATCCCGATGTTTATTTCCAGGCAAGGGAAAGCGTCAATCCTTTCTATCATGCTTGTCCCGATATCACTCAAAAAATTATGGATCGTTTTGCCCAATTAACAGGACGGCAATACCATCTCTATGAATACCACGGTGCGCCCGATGCCGAAAGAGTGATTATGTTAATGGGATCGGGAGGGGAAACCGTCCATGAAACCGTCGATTATCTCAATCAAAATGGGGCTAAAGTTGGGGTTTTAAAAGTTCGTCTCTATCGTCCCTTTGCCGCCGAAAAATTACTGGCAGCTCTGCCCACCACGGTGAAAAAAATAGCCGTTTTAGATCGCTGTAAAGAACCCGGTGCCGGGGGCGATCCGCTATATTTAGACGTGGTAAATGCCTTTATGGAAAACTACGAAGGGAAGCTGCCGAAAATTGTGGGAGGACGCTACGGTTTATCTTCCAAAGAATTTACTCCAGCCATGATTGCTGGCATATTTGATAACTTAAGTCTCGACAAACCGAAAAATCACTTCACTATTGGTATCGTTGACGATCTTACCTTTTCCAGTCTGGAATATGACCGCAGTTTTTCCACCGAACCGGACGAAGTAGTGCGGGCGGTTTTCTACGGTTTAGGTTCCGATGGTACGGTGGGAGCTAACAAAAATTCAATTAAAATTATCGGTGAAGATACTGATAATTATGCCCAGGGTTATTTCGTCTATGATTCCAAAAAATCTGGGTCTGTCACCGTTTCTCACCTACGCTTTGGCCCCCATCCGATTCGCTCTACCTATTTAATCACCGATGCTAACTTTATCGCCTGTCATCAGTGGGAATTTGTCGAACAATTTGATCTGCTAGAAACCGCTAAATCGAACTCAATTTTTCTCCTCAATAGTCCCTATCCACCGGATGAGGTGTTTAGTCACTTACCCCGCCATCTCCAGCAAACTATCATCGATAAAAATCTGCAAGTTTATACGATTAATGCCACTCAAGTAGCCAAAGAAGCGGGGATGGGCAGTCGGATTAATACCGTTATGCAGGTGTGTTTCTTTGCCCTAGCGGGGGTTTTGTCGCGGGAAGATGCGATCGCACAAATTAAAAAAGCCATCCGCAAGACCTACGGCAAGAAAGGCGAAGAAATCGTGCAGATGAACATTAAAGCCGTGGATTCTGCCCTAGAACACCTCTATCAAGTCTCAATTCCCGCCACTGTCACCCCTGAAGCTTTTGAATTAAGACCACCAATTCCCGACACTGCACCCGCTTTCGTGCGAGAAGTCCTCGGCAAAATTATCGCCCGTCACGGGGATGAATTGCCCGTTAGCGCCCTTCCCAACGATGGTACTTACCCCACCGCCACTAGCCAATGGGAAAAACGCAATATTGCCCAAGAAATCCCCGTTTGGGATGCGGATGTCTGTGTTCAGTGCGGTAAATGCGTTCTCGTTTGTCCCCACGCCGTTATTCGCTCGAAAGTTTATGATGAGGCCGAATTAGCCACGGCCCCGGAAACCTTTAAAGTCGCGAATGCCAAGGATCACGACTGGAAAGGGCTAAAATTCACCATCCAAGTGGCCGCCGAAGATTGTACCGGTTGCGGTCTCTGTGTTGATGTTTGCCCCGCTAAAAACAAATCGCAACCGCGTCTAAGAGCGATTAATATGGCTCCCCAATTGCCCCTGCGGGAACAGGAACGAGTTAACTGGGATTTCTTCCTTAATTTGCCTAATCCAGACCGATTAAGCCTAAATCTCAATAAAATTAACCATCAGCAAATGCAGGAACCTCTCTTTGAGTTTTCCGGCGCTTGTGCCGGTTGTGGTGAGACTCCCTACGTTAAATTAGTCAGTCAGCTATTTGGCGATCGCATGATAGTGGCTAATGCCACCGGTTGTTCATCTATCTACGGAGGTAATTTACCGACAACACCCTGGGCAGTTAACGCCGAAGGTCGCGGGCCGGCCTGGTCGAATTCCCTCTTTGAAGATAATGCCGAATTTGGCTTAGGATTCCGAGTTTCCATCGATAAACAGGCAGAATTTGCCGCCGAACTCTTAGGAACCCTCGCTAGTGAAATCGGAGAAAGTCTAGCGGCAGATATTCTCAATTGTCACCAAGTCGATGAAGCGGAAATTTACGAACAACGGCAACGGGTAGAGGCCCTAAAATCCCGTTTAGGGCAATTAACCCCGACCACGCAGGTGAAAATGTTGTTATCCGTGGCCGATTATCTGGTCAAGAAAAGCGTCTGGATTGTCGGGGGTGACGGTTGGGCCTACGACATCGGTTATGGTGGCTTAGATCACGTTTTAGCCAGTGGTCGCAATGTGAATATTTTGGTCATGGATACGGAAGTTTACTCGAATACGGGCGGCCAGGCCTCGAAAGCTACTCCTCGGGCCGCCGTAGCTAAATTTGCTTCTGGTGGCAAACCCAGCCCGAAAAAAGACCTCGGTTTAATGGCCATGACCTACGGTAACGTCTATGTGGCCAGCGTGGCTATGGGGGCAAGAAACGAGCAAACGATCAAAGCTTTCCTAGAAGCGGAAGCTTACAACGGGCCATCGTTAATTATCGCCTATTCTCACTGTATTGCTCACGGGATCAACATGACCACCGCCATGAACCATCAAAAAGAAGTGGTGGAAAGCGGTCGCTGGTTAATGTACCGTTATCATCCCGATTTAGCTAAAGAAGGCAAAAATCCCCTACAATTGGACAGCCGTGCGCCTAAGCTTACCGTAGCGCAAACTCTCTACTCGGAGAATCGCTTTAAGATGTTGGCCACCAGTAAGCCGGAGGAAGCTAAACGTCTGCTCAAAGAAGCACAAGCAGATGTGGATACGCGCTGGCAAATGTATCAGTATTTAGCAGCAAAAGGTACAGGGAGCAACGAATAGTTATGAATCTACACACTACCTACATGGGTTTGCAATTGCGATCGCCGCTAGTTATCGGTGCGGCCGCACCCTTGAGCGAGGATATCGACAATATCAAGAGAATGGAAGACTTCGGAGCCGCTGCCGTGGTTTTACACTCCTTTTTCGAGGAGCAGATTAAACACGAAAGACTGGCTCTACACCATCATTTTACCCACGGAGCCGAGAGTTTTGCGGAAGCTTTGACTTATTTTCCCGAACCGGAGGTTTTTCACGTTGGTTCCGACGAATATCTCAACCATATTCGCAAAGCCAAAGAAATGGTCGATATTCCCATTATTGCCAGTCTCAACGGTGAGACCTCTGGGGGATGGTTGGAGTATGCCATTCAAATTCAACAAGCGGGCGCTGATGCTTTGGAGTTGAATGTTTATTATGTTCCCAACGACCTAGAATTAACCGGAAATCACGTCGAACAAAACTATATTGATATCCTCAAAATTGTCAAATCGGAGGTATCAATTCCCGTCTCGATGAAGTTAAGTCCCTACTTTAGCAATACGGCCAATATGGCTAAACAATTAGCGGAAGCGGGGGCCGATGGGTTGGTATTATTTAACCGTTTCTATCAGCCGGATATCGACTTAGACACCTTAGATGTTCACCCCAATATTATCCTCAGTAATCCCCAAGCAATGCGTTTACCCCTGCGCTGGATTGCCATGCTTTACGGTCGTGTACCGACGGATTTTGCCGCTACCAGTGGCATTCATAACGCCATCGACGTGATCAAAATGATGATGGTGGGGGCAAAAGCGACCATGTTAGTTAGTGTTTTATTACGCCACGGTTTGGAGGAAATTACCAAGATCGAACAGGGTTTGTTGCATTGGTTGGAAGAAAATGAGTACGAATCGATCGAGCAGTTAATTGGCAGTATGAGTCAAATGAATTGTCCAGATCCGACTGCTTTTGAACGGGTACAGTATATGAAAGCTCTGCAAAGTTACGAACCTGTTTGGAAACGTTTTCAAACCACCAGTAAATAAAAGTGGGAAGTGGGAATGGGGGAATGGGGGAATGGGGAAATGGGGAAATGGGGAAAGGGGGAAATGGGGGAATGGGGAATTTCAACTAAAACCCTAAAACCCTAAAACCCCAAAACCCCAAAACCCTAAAACCCTAAAACCCTAAAAACCTAAAACCCTAACACCCCAA
>NZ_JADBTF010000283.1:0-3609 GCF_020246295.1 Microcystis sp. M090S1
AATGGAAATTTTTTCTTTCTTCCAGACATCGATAATTTTTTGGCGAAAATCTACGGAATAGGGTCTCATAGGAAGCTGGTAAGTTCTATTATTTGTCTATTTGCTTTCCATTGTACCTCATAGCTCCAAGAATTGCTATATATCCAGTATAAGAGTGATAGACTCACAGCAGAGAAGCTTCAGAAGGTTTTACAAGGCAAGGGGATTCTTGCTGCTGGAATTCAACAAGTGAACGGAATTAAGAACAACGATATTCGATATGCCAATTCTTCAGATCGATCACTTGCAGAGAATTTGCGTGATTTCTTGAAGACCGAGAAAGACATTCAGATTAAAGACATTCAGATTGAGGACAAAAATTTAATAGATTTATCAACTAAAGGCTATAAAGTTCCACCTGGGCAACTTGAAATCTGGCTTAAAGATTAAAATTTGATTCATTTAGAGGAGGATAAAAACAATGTGAATATATCTAAAAATTGGCAGGTAAGGTCATGACTAAACAAGCATTTTTAGTGAGAATTAACGACTATTAAGAAATTAGTAAATTGAGGGGTTACATCATCAATAATGTAAGCAATAGGCGGAATGTTCTCAAAACCTCGACCTGATATTATCCTGAGACTAAAAGTCTTTCTGATTAATAAAAGCAAGCTGTGATCGGGTGATAATTTTTAGAGATGTCCACTTTTGGTTCCACACTGTGAACAAAACATTGTTTTCTCCTGAGAGCAGATTTTCCGTGGACTCACTAAATATTTTTACTCAAGCCTTTAGTTAGCTAAGGCAATACTAGCAATTAATAGATCGGCTCTACCAATTTGGCATAATTTAGAAATACCCTGTAACTTACCGTTCATCAATAACTGAAATTTAAGCATAGATGCGATCCTCGATCGCCACCGATTGCAGAAGTCTTTCCACGATAGCTTTAGCTTGACGACCGTGACTAGGAATCAGACGATGGCAGAAGACGTAGGGAGTAATCAGCTTAACATCATCGGGGATAGCATAATCGCGACCTTCGAGGAAAGCGTAAGCTTGAACTGCTTTTTGCAGAACCACACAACCCCGGGGACTGACTCCTAAACTAATATCTTCATGATCACGGGTAGCGCGGACTAAATCGACGATATATTGCTGTAAAGTGGGAGCTACCTTGACCAGACTGACTAATCTTTGCAATTCTCCCACCTGTTCTAGGGAAATACAAGCTTCTAGGGATTTAACCGCCTCTTGAGAATGCTGTCTTTGTAACATTTTTAATTCTTCTGTGGCGCTGGGATAACCCAAACTCAGGCAAACGGCAAAACGGTCCATTTGTGCTTCTGGAAGCGGAAAAGTGCCTTGATATTCGATCGGATTTTGGGTGGCGATAACAAAGAAAGGTTGGGGGACCGGCCGCGCTTCTCCATCGATGGTAACTTGTTTTTCTTCCATGACTTCTAGAAGTGCCGATTGGGTGCGCGGGGTGGCCCGGTTGATTTCATCGGCCAACAGGACGTTAGCAAAAGCGGGGCCGGGGATAAATTCAAATTCGCGACTGTTGGGGTTCCAAATCGTGGTTCCCGTGATATCACTAGGGAGGAGGTCAGGGGTGCATTGTACCCGTTGGAAACGACCGTTAATTGAACGCGCTAAGGATTTGGCTAACAGGGTTTTGCCGACTCCGGGGACATCTTCGAGGAGAGCGTGACCACCACTGAGCAAAGCCACCAGCACAATGCGAATCGATTCGGTTTGGCCAACGATGCTCTGGCTCAAATTTTCCATCAAAATATCAATAGCGTCTCTCATAGTACAAATGGGGGATTTTGTCAAGAAGATTAATGTTAAGTTTTTTTGATCTTAACGATTCTTTTCCTAATTTGCCCAAACTAGCGAGAAAATTTGACAGACAATGGCGGGAAATTTTCTGCTAGGGAGCTAATCGGGGTTAGGGTGGCGAGCAGGGAGAAAATTAGTTAAGAATTGTTGCCAGTGGGCGAAATCAAGATTTTAAGTCGGTTCAGTACGGTAAAATCGAGGATAATTTCTCTTAATCAGTGAAGATGAAAGCCAGTTCGCTCGTTTTTAGTCTTGTTTTAGGAATCGCTGCCAGTACATTAATCAACCTGAAAACCATCAAAAGTCAGGCGTTAGCGGGTCAATTACCACCGTCTCAAGGCATTGTTACCCTAGGATTAGCGCGAGAAGTAGCTGATTGGATCGATTCCCTCGATTCTCCTTTATTGAAAGCGGTAGGTAAAGTGGAAAGAGAATACCAAAAATATTAGCAGTTGTCGGTGACAGAAGTTAGAATTAATCGAGAGCGATCGCAGTCTATCTCGATCTGATTTTTTAATCGATCGAGAGAATTAAATTTCTGTTCTGGTCGCAGGAATTGCACTAAATCCATCGTTAAAATGCGATCATATACATAGCCCGACCAATCCAATAAATGGATTTCCACACTGATAGTTTTTCCCTCGATCGTGGGACGATAACCGATATTCATAACTGCCGGTAAGCGAGAACCATCAAGATGCACCCAACCGCAATAAACCCCGAATCGCGGCAATAATTTATCGGGGGGAACCTGTAGATTAGCGGTATGAAAACCTAATGTTCTGCCCAGCTGTTGCCCGACGACCACGCGACCGGTTAAGCTATAGGGACGACCTAACATTTGCCCAGCTTGCTCAACGTTTCCTGCTGCCAAAGCTTGACGAATTAGGGAACTACTAATCCGACCCGCCCCACAGTTTTTTAAACCAACAATCTCGACTTTAATATTAAATTGAGAGGCGATCTGTAATAAATCTTCGGCTGTACCTTGACGACGATAACCGAAGTGAAAATCTTGACCAACACTGATCGATTTAGCCTGTAATTTTTCTACTAAAATCTGTTTGATAAAAGCCAAGGGAGTCAGGGAAGCTAATTGAGCAGAGAAAGGCAGTAAAACTAATTGTTTAACGCCTAAATTCTCTAAAACCTCCACCTTTTCCCCTAGAGGAGTTAATAATTGCCATTTTTCTCCCGTAAAAAATTCACGCGGGTGGGGAGTAAAACTAACAACGGTGGGATAAGCGGGGCCATCCTGAAAAATTGGCTGTAGGACGGTTTGATGACCTAGGTGCAAACCATCAAAGTTACCAAGAGCGATCGCACAAGGGGCTAAAATACGGGTATTAGGGGAATCTACAATCCACACGCTGGCTCTAAGAACAGATACAAGAGAATAGTTCAAGCGATTAATCTTGAGTGTAGCCTTTTGATTCTATATCAATCGGGCGATCAAGCCAAAAAAACGCCCCCAATTACTTGGAGTCCTTTGGAAGCTTTAGCAAATTGAACGTGAACGATCCCGGTGCGATCGGCCCGGAATTCCCAATTAATTGCACCAGAAAGATGAGGGAAACAAGCATTCATCGAAAATTTTGGGTCTGAAACCCCGTCGTTCTACGACGGCTTTACTGTTAAATATTAGCACATTTACGAAATATATGCTAGAATGTGAGACATGGAAAGAGCCTATTCGTTTCGATTTTACCCCACACCAACACAAGAGTCGCTATTGCGGCGCACATTGGGCTGTGTAAGATTAGTTTACAACAAAGCTCTCCA
>NZ_JADBTF010000284.1:0-3637 GCF_020246295.1 Microcystis sp. M090S1
CTCACCTTTGCAATGAGCATAAATACTTAGTGGAAAAATAGGCTTTTCGAGGGTAATTCTTGTTTTAATTCTACATGTACGCAGTATTTAAAAGCCTCTATTTCGTTCCAAGACACGATTAAGAGTGGCTTTTAGGCTAAGTATAATTACTCATCGCGTAAGTGAGATGCTCCCTTCCCGAGATCCCGAGGCAAGATTAAGAGACAGAGCCGAGAAGTTTGGAGTGAGACCAAGTGCCATTTGCTATGCCTTAAAAAACATGAAAGTTACCAGAAAAAAGAAGGAACTTCGTTATAGAGAAAGAAACCGAGAAGAAAGAATGAAATACTACAGAGTGCTGAGAGAATTGATTAAAATGTATAGAAGTGAAAGCCTTGTATTTATTGATGAGTCAGGGTTTGAAGAATTTCAAGCCTGTTTTTATGCTTGGTCAAAAAAAGGGAAGAAAGTCTTTGGAGATAGACAAGGAAAACGAGGAAAAAGAGAGAACCTTGTCGCTGGGAGAAGAAAGGGAAAAAAAGACTTTATTGCATCGAACATGATTTTAGTGCATTAAAGAGAGCAAGAATGTATGCTCCTGTAGGTACACCCCTTGATGAAATTATTCGTACTTATTGTGTCGCCTAGTGTCTCGTTTTTATTTGAAATAACTATATCTGTAAATATTCTCGTTTTCAAGGTTTAATTGGGCAATAGCTCCATCAATTAAATCACAGCCCTCCCCCAGGGATTCGATGAGCGAAAACCGCTCGCGCCAAACCGCCGCACCGGTAAAATCCTGACAATACCAAGCCAAATGTTTCCGCGCTTGCCAGATACCGCGTTGTCCCTTGTATAGCCATAGCCCCTGTAAATGCTCTTTAGCTAGGCTTAACAGGTCAATAGAGGTGGGTTTCGGCAACTTTTTGCCTGTTTTGAGGTAATAATCGATTTCCCCCACTAAATAGGGATAACCGAGGGTTCCCCGCGAACACATCACCCCATCGGCCCGGGTAAATTCCAAACAATTAATCGCCGCTTCCACAGAAACAATATCACCATTAGCAATGACAGGAATCGATAAAACCTCCTTCACCCGTTTAATCCATTGCCAATCGGCTGGACCGTGATAACCCTGTTCCCTAGTGCGTGCGTGCAGGGTCAACATTTGCGCTCCCGCATCTTCCAAGCGACGGGCAAAATCGATAATATTAATCTCCTGAGCGTTCCATCCCAAGCGAGTTTTCACCGTTACTGGCACCGATACCGCTCTCACCACTTCCCTAACAATTTGCTCGGCAATTTCTGGCTGTCGTAAAAGCGAAGAACCGCCGCCTTTTTTAGTAATTTTATTAACAGGACAACCCATATTAATATCGATGGTCATCGCTCCTTCTTTAACCGCTTTTTCCGCCGCCACAGCCATAAAATCGGGACGGCAATCAAATAATTGCATACTAATTGGTTGTTCTTTGTCCCCGATAACCATCAATTGCGGTAACTCTTGCAGCCGGGAGATTTCTGTCGCATTGACCATCTCGGTATAGAGCATGGAATCGGGAGCAAAACGCCTCACCAAGCGCCGAAAAACTAAATCGGTGACACCGGATAAAGGTGATTGCAAGACGCGGCTATGCACTTCTAAGTTACCGATTTTGAGAGGGGATGAGTAGATAGCCATAGGACCGGTTAAAAAATCAACAGCCAACACCAGCAAACCGAACAATTAGGGGATAGTTCAGTCACTGTTAGTATTTTGCCAACCCCTAATATATGCTTAACCGTCATCTTCTAGTCTAAAACTACCTGTATGATGATTGGAGAGGATAGAATCCTATCTCTCCTAAACGAGTAATTAAACAAAAATTTCGCTTTTTTTTATGGATAATCTGCAACTCTGGCAACGTTACCAAGATTGGTTATACTATCACCCTAACCTAGAACTTTATCTCGATGTCAGTCGGATTCCCTTCGATGAGGCTTTTCTCAAAGGTCTAGAAGCAAAATTTGAGCGCGCTTTCCAAGATATGGCAGCTTTAGAACAGGGTGCGATCGCTAATCCCGACGAACAGCGTATGGTCGGCCACTACTGGCTGCGCGCTCCTGAACTCGCTCCTAACCAGGAATTGCGGGCCGAAATCACCGAACCCGTAGCACAGATCAAAGAATTTGTCAATAAAATTCACTCCGGAGCGATTAAGCCACCCAATCGGGCAAAATTCACCCATATTCTCTGTTTAGGCATCGGGGGGTCTGCTTTGGGTCCCCAATTCGTCGGTTCGGCTCTAGCGCCCGATTTTCCCCCCTTAGAGATTGCTTTTATTGATAATACCGACCCTAAAGGCATCGATCGCACCCTAGCCCATTTACCCTTAGCTACCACCCTCGTTATCGTCACCAGTAAATCCGGCGGCACTCCCGAAGCGAGAAACGGAATGTTAGAGGTCCGCAACGCTTACGAAAAACAAGATTTAGACTTTCCGCAACACGCGGTCGCCGTCACTATGCCGGGTAGCCAACTGGACAAATACGCCCAAGATTGGCTAACTCGTTTCCCCATGCAGGATTGGGTCGGTGGTCGTACATCAGAACTATCCGCCGTCGGTCTTCTCCCGGCCGCTTTGCAGGGTATCGACATCGATGAAATGTTAGCCGGGGCCAAAGAAATGGACATCGCCACCCGCGTCCATAACCTGAAAAAAAATCCTAGCGCCCTACTTGCTCTAGCTTGGTATCATGAGGGCAATGGCAAGGGAGAGAAAGATATGGTGATTCTGCCCTACAAAGACAGTCTCTATCTCTTTAGCCGCTATCTGCAACAATTGGTAATGGAGTCCCTCGGTAAAGAAAAAGACCTCGATGGGAATAAGGTGTACCAAGGGATCGCCGTCTATGGTAACAAAGGTTCCACCGACCAACACGCCTACGTCCAACAATTACGCGAAGGTGTTCCCAATTTTTTCGCTACTTTTATTGAAGTGTTAAAAGACCGGCAAGGAGATTCGATAGAAGTGGAAACCGGCTCCACTGCTGGCGATTTCCTCTCAGGATTACTGCAAGGTACTCGACAAGCTTTATACGAAAATAGTCGTCACTCTATCACTATCACTATCCCAGAGGTTACTCCCCGTCAGGTAGGGGCCTTGATCGCCCTCTACGAACGGGCCGTTAGTTTCTATGCTAGTTTAGTTAACATTAACGCCTACCATCAACCCGGGGTAGAAGCAGGGAAAAAAGCCGCCGCTTCCATTCTGGATTTACAGAGAAAAATCGTGCAAGTTGTTCGGGAAACGGGAACTTCTCTTGACCTAGCCACTCTAGCGGCCAAAATCGGCGCTAGTGACCAAGTTGAGGCTATCTATAAAATTGTCCGTCATCTCAACGCTAATCGGCGCAGTTTAACTATTACCGGCGATTTAAGTAAACCAGAAACGCTCCAAATCTCTACCCGCTAATCAGTTATCAGTTATCAGTTATCAGTTATCAGTTATCAGATGTAAGTTTTAAGTTAATTAGTTATTTATGGTTCTTCGTTACTTGGTATGGTTCGATAGGGGGGCATAAATCGACTAAATCCTTATCTGGTAAGAGACTTAATTGATTAGTTCGCTCTAGATCAAAAACAATTGACAAAAATCGCTAAATGCCTTTCTATATA
>NZ_JADBTF010000285.1:0-6317 GCF_020246295.1 Microcystis sp. M090S1
AAATGTATCTGGATACACGCCACACAAGCGTTTGAACTCTGTTGGCTTTAAAGTTTTTACTTGTTCGTAATTCATCTTTCAATCTTAACTCTTGGACTATTTTATCCTATTTTGTCTAGACTTATGCAAGAGATCTATTGTCAGGGAAATTGTAACCACAGATTATAAACAAACATTTCCTAAAGGATTACCCGGTAGCATTGCTAGTCCAGATTTTTATACTGTAAAACTCAAAGCAGGAGAAACTGTTAGTAACATCAATTTTGGCAACCAAAAAATTGATCAACCTATCCCCAATCAGGCTCCCGTATTCACTAGCACAGCGCCTCAAACTGCCCAAATAGGACAATTATTAACCTATCGAGCCACTGCTACCGATGCCAATAATGACAGGTTAACCTATAGCTTACTCAATCAACCTGAAGGCATGGCAGTTGATGCAGAAACTGGTAGCTTAATTTGGCAACCAAAACAAAATCAAATCGGTAATAATCGAGTAGTTTTGCGAGTCTCTGACGGTAAAGGAGGCATTGCCACTCAAGAATTTTTCCTCAATACTAAAGGTATTAACACCCCACCGCAAATTATCTCCTCTCCTAACACCGTTACCCTGATTAATAATACCTACAGCTATGAAGTAAGAGCCACTGATTTTGATAATGATACCCTGACCTATAGCCTAATTAATCCCCCGGAAGGGATGACCATTAATACCAATACTGGACTAATAGCATATACCCCTACTAACTTAGGAAAACAAACCGTTGAAATCAAAGTTAGCGATGGTTTTGGTGGGACTAACACCCAATCCTATCAATTACAAGTTTTAGCTACATTAGACAACAACTTACCTAGTATTACCAGCACACCTAAAATCATCATTGGTGCTGGGGGATTATATCAATACGATGTCGAGGCTAATGATCCCGAAAATACCGCTATTAGCTACAATTTAACGGTTAAACCCAATGGGATGACTATTGATGCAAATACAGGTTTAATTACTTGGCAAACTCAAGCAGTAACTAACGGTGATTTTCAAGTTACAGTCACAGCGACGGATGCAGATGGTGGAATTGCCTATCAAAATTACTATATCCGAGTTACTCCTAATCAAGCACCGATTATTAATTCTCAGCCGTTAGAATTAGCTCAATTAGGCGTTACTTACAAATATGATGTCATTGCCAAAGATGCAGATAATGACGCTTTAACCTATAATCTCTTACAGGCTCCTCAAGGTTTAACTATTGATCAATTTGGCCGTATTCGTTGGCAATCTGCATCCCAAAATCAAGGTATTTATCCTGTGACGATTCAAGTCAGCGATGGACGCGGGGGAATCACCACTCAAACCTATAACTTAACCCTTAGCAATAATGATATTACTAATCCGGTAGTGGAATTAGGCTTTAATAGTAACCTGATTAATATTGGTCAAAGTATTAATTTCCAAGTTCGAGCAACGGATAATATCGAAGTTAAAACCCTCACTTTGACGGCTAATACAACTCCGCTAACTCTTAATCCTAATAGTCCCAATGGACAAATTAATACTGCCACTTTTGTCGGTCAAAAAGCAGGAGTTTATCAAATTGTTGCTACTGCTACCGATGCAGCCGGTAATCAGGATACAGAAACAATTGAAGTGCGGGTACTTGATCCCAGTGATACTGAAGCACCTGTTGTTGAAATTAACAAAACTAACTTAGAAGCCACCCAAGGCATTATCAAGTCACCTACAGATATTATTGCTACCGTCACAGATGATAACCTCGAATTTTATCGAGTGGAAATTGCCCCGATTGAAGCAGTTGATTTAAGCAATATCGGGGAAAATGATCCAGATTATACTTTATTGACAAAAGGCACTAAGAATGTTACTAATCAGCAGGTAGCTAATCTAGATCCTCGTTTGTTAGCAAATGGAAGTTATCTAATAAAAATTACCGCTTTTGATTTTAGTGGTAATGGTAATGTTCAAGGCGTTATTTTAAATGTGACAGGACAAAATAAACCGGGTGACTTTTCTTTAGAATATACCGACCTATCTATTCCTTTAACTGGTATTCCCATTGAAATTGTCCGTCGTTATAATAGCTTAGAAAGTGCAAGCCAAGGAGATTTTGGCTATGGTTGGGATTTAGGTTTACAAGATGCTAAAATTGTCGAGTCTTCCCCTGATGGACGAGATTTGAGTCAAGATGATTTCTTTGGCGGTAATAGTTTTACTATTGGTACTCGTGTAACTCTTAATACCCCTGATGGTAGAAGGGTTAGTTTTACATTCAATCCTGTGGTTTCTAGTGCTGGTTTATTAGGTGCAGTATATGCTCCCAGTTTCACCCCTGATGCTGGTGTATTTGATAAATTGGAAGTAGAAAACACTCCGTTAAGTATTCGTAGTAATGGTAGTGTAGGGTTATATTTATTTGGTTTTACCTATAATCCCTCGCAATATAAATTAACCACCAAAGACGGCACGGTTTATAAGTATGATCAGAATTTTGGTTTAATTGATGTCACCGACAGAAATGGCAATAAATTAACCTTCTCCGATGAGGGTATTATTAGCTCAACGGGTGCTGAAATTGACTTTATTCGAGATGCTCAAGGTCGCATTACTGAAATTATTGATCCTGATGGTAAGTCTATTAAATATGTTTATGATAGCAACGGTGATTTAATTGAGGTGATTGACCGCACTAATAACACCACCGAGCTAGTTTATGATGACCCCAATCGTCAACACTTCTTAACAGAAATTATTGATCCCTTGGGACGCAGTGCGACTCGTACAGAGTATGACGATAAAGGACAGATTAGCAAGATTATTGACGCTAACGGTAATGAATTAAATATCGCCTTTAATAATGCTACTAATAGCCAAACCATTCGAGATCCTTTTGGTAATAATATTACCCGGGTTTTTGATGCTCAGGGTAACGTCATTCAAGAAGTTGATCAATTAGGGGGCATTACTTTACGCACTTACGATGAAGATAATAACCTGTTAAGTGAAACCGATCCCGAAGGTAATATCACCAGTTATACCTATGATAGTCGAGGTAATAAGCTGACAGAAACCGATGGGGAAGGTAACACAAAAACCTTTACTTATAACCAAAGTAACGACATCTTGACAGAGACTACTGCTTTAGGTTTTGTCACCACTTACACCTATGATAATAACGGTAATCTCACTAAACGGAAAGACACAGAAAGCAATGTTACTGAATATAAATATGACTCCTTGGGACTTTTAACTACTGTCACCGATGCTAATGGTAAAATTAGTAACTTTAAGTATGATAATCGTGGTAACTTAACTGAATTAACCGATCCTACGGGAGCAAAAACCACCTTTACCTATGATAGTAATGGACGAGTAGCGAGTGTTACTGATGCTTTAGGTGCTATTACTAATTATATCTATGATGCTCAAGGGCGCTTGATTGAAAAAGCTGATCCTGAAGGGAGTAGTTGTGGTTGTGCAAGGGGTATTACTAAAACCGAATATAACGCCGCTGGGGAAAAAGTAGCAGAAATAGACGCATTAGGAAGACGCACAGAATACCGTTATAATGATCGTGGTTTATTGATTGAAACCATCTTACCTGATAGCACTCCTGATAATTTAAGCAATAACCCGCGTACCCAAAATGAATACGACGCTTTAGATCGTTTAACGGGTTTTATTGATGAATTAGGACGTAAAACTATCTATATTTATGATGCTTTAGGGCGAGAAATTGAAGTAATTTATCCTGATAGTACCCCTGACAATTTAACTGATAATCCCCGCACTAAGAAAGAATACGATAAAGCTGGGCGAAAAATTGCCGAAATTGACGAATTGGGTAATCGTACCGAATATGACTATGATAAGAGTGATCGCCTTTTAACTGTTACTAATGCCCTCAATCAAATTACTAGCTATAATTATGATGCAGACGGGCGACAAATTGCCAAAACAGATGCGTTAGGGCGCATCACTGAGTATGATTATGACGAGCTTGATCGCCTTCTTACCACAACTTATGCTAATAATGCGGTAATGACTACCACTTATGATCCTTTAGGACGAGTGATAGCAGAAACAGATTTAGCAGGAAATACCACTAATTATGAATATGACGCTTTAGGAAGACTAACGGCGGTAATTGATGCTTTAAATCAACGCACTGAGTATAAATATGACTTAGTGGGTAATTTAATCGAGCAAAAAGACGCAAATGGTAACATCACTAAGTTTGAATATGACAGTTTACGCCGTCTAAAAGCTACCATCTTACCTGGTGGACAACGTAACGAGACAATTCACGATAAAATCGGTAATTTAATCAAAGTAACTGACTTTAACGGAGCAGTCACCACCTATAAATATAATGAGCGTAATTGGTTAACGGAAAAATCCTTCTCTGATGGTACAGCTACGGAAACCTTTACCTATACCTTGACGGGGGAATTAGCTACCGTTATCGATAACCGAGGGATGACAAATTATGTTTATGATGAGCGTGACAGATTAATTAGTCGTACCGAACCCGATAACCGTACTATTAGCTATACTTACGACAAGGCTAGTAATATTCTTACCTTAACCGTACCTTCAGGCACAACTACTTATACTTATGATGCGTTGAATCGCCTTGATACTGTTAAAGATGCGGATAATGGAGTAACAGACTACGATTATGATGCGGTGGGTAATTTGATTAAAACAGTCTTCCCCAATGGGGTGATTGAAAATCAACAATATGACTTATTAAATCGCTTAACCTACCTCGAAAACCGCAACTCTACGGGTATTATTTCTAGTTATGCTTATACCCTAGATGCGATGGGTAATCGGGTGAAAGTGGTAGAAAATGATGGTCGTACAGTGGAGTACACCTATGACAATCTCTATCGTTTAACTCAAGAGAAAATTACTGACACTGTAGCAGGTAACAAAACGATTACTTATAGTTTTGATGCAGTAGGAAATCGTTTAGAAAAAGTCGATTCAGTGGCAGGTAAAACTACCTATAACTATGATAAAAACGACAGATTATTAAAAGAAATCCTTGGCGGAAATATTACCCAATATCAATACGATGATAAGGGTAATCTCCTTGCTAAGGTAGAAGATGGCGCAACTACCACTAATTATGAGTGGAATGCTAAGGGTGAATTAACCGCGGTAGAAGTCACGGAAAACGGCGAAACCGGACGTATCGAGTTTGAATATGATCATAATGGTATCCGAGTGGCGATTGATGTGGATGGTGAGGTGACTCGCTTCTTAATTGACAATAATCAACAGCAATACGCCCAAGTGATTGAGGAATATCAAACTAATGGTACAGTTAATACTACCTATACTCACGGTTGGGATTTAATCTCTCAAGATGACGGTGCAAATCGGATTTACTATCAAGTGGATGGTTTAGGTAGCACTCGTTTAATGACGGGTAATAATGGTTCTGTTATCGTAGAATATGATTATGATGCTTATGGTAATTTAACCCGTAAAGTCGGGGATGCGGAGAATAATTATCTGTTTGCTGGTGAGCAGTTTGATGATGCGGTAGATGGTTATTATTTACGAGCAAGGTATTATGATCCTAATACAGGGCGTTTTGCTTCCGTTGATCCGTTTGAGGGTTTCAATAATCAACCGATAACCTTGCATGATTATTTATACGCTGGGGTTAATCCGGTAAATGCGATCGATCCTAGTGGGGAAGCAGCCTTGATAGAATTTAGTACGCTTACTGGGAAGATTGCTTTTGCTGCATTTTTAGGGGCTACATATGGAATAGTTGGGAAAGTGACTTGTGTAGCAGCTTCAGGAGAAACAATTACACTTGAAGAAATTGCAATTGCAGGACTTTTTGGAGCGGCAGTGCCCGTTATCATCGGCCTAGTTACTGCATCACTTAGCATAGGTGCTTACAGTTTTCTGTGGACAACAAAAATTAATCCTTTTATTGTAAAGCCTGCTACTGGTGCTCTATTAGGATGCGACTATATTGACATTATTGTAAATATTGTCTAAATGCTCAGATCTTGTAGGGTGCGTTAGGCGGCGATAATCTCTGTTAAAAAACCTCAATTAACAATCCGCCGTAACGCACCAACTTCATCATTAAATTGGTGCGTTACGCTTTGGCTAACGCACCCTACGATTTATGTTTTTGTTTGCGGCGATAATCTCTGATAAAAAACCTCAATTAACAATCCGCCGTAACGCACCAACTTCATCATTAAATTGGTGCGTTACGCTTTGGCTAACGCACCCTACGATTTATGTTTTTGTTTGTGGCAATAAT
>NZ_JADBTF010000286.1:0-3922 GCF_020246295.1 Microcystis sp. M090S1
ACCTAATTTTCAGGGAAAAAGTCCCGGAATTTTCCCCCCGATCCCCGCAATGGCTGGCACTTTTTGAGGGGAAAAAAGTCCAAAAGTCTTATCCAACAAGGTTTTTAGATTTATTCAGCAAGCCCTACTTAAACAAAATGGCAATGCTTCAACAGAGCGCCTTCAAGTAGGGGATAATATTCTTTTTCGGAGATAGTATAGGCCCCAAATCTAGCCAGATGGGGATTTTGCATTTGGGCATCAAATAGACAGAAATCCCGTTCTCTAAGGTGTTCGACTAACTTGACCATGGCTACCTTAGAACCATCGGGAATTTTATAGAACATCGATTCCCCGATAAAAACCCCGCGAATTGCTAAACCTAAAATCCCTCCCGCTAATTGATCCCCTTGCCAAGTCTCGAAACTGTAGGCCCAACCGGCCTGGTGTAATTGCTGATAGATTTGCATTAACTCCGGGGAAATCCAAGTCAGCGAGCGATCGGCACAACCGGCACAAACCCCAGCAAAATCGCGGTTAATAGCCACGCTAAAGCGATTTTGATTCAAAACTCGTTTTAGGGACTTGGGATACCTAAAACGCCGATCAAGAGGGATAAGAGCGCGATTTTTACTAGAATACCAATCCAATCGCCCCCCCTCATCGGCCATGAGAAAGTAACCGCGTGCGTATCCTTGTATAATAGATGCGGTATCCACGACTCCCCCCAAGAATTCAGTCTCGTAGCCTGATAATTCTCTAATTATGCCTGATCATCCCCCACCAATTCCGCCCATTACTTTACCACCGATCGAAAATCCCCAACAGGAACAAACTTGGCTGCGCACCGCTTTGCATCGTTGGTTAGATGCGGAATTTATTCCCGAAGCTATTAATGAAACTATCGCTGAACGCGCTAGTCAAATTTTTCTGCGTCAGCGTTTGGAAGGGGAAAACGATCTCGGTAGCTTGGTGATTGCGATCGTTACCGAGATGCAAGCTTTTGATTTTCGCGAAAGTTTTTATAGTGAATTCGCCATCGCTAACGCCGTCAGTGATTTAATTTTAGATAGTTTAGGGATCGATCGCTGTTGTGGGCAAAGTTAGACAGTTTTTCTCCGCTATTGGAGTTTAATTTCTATTAGCGGTCCTGCTAATTTTTCTGTACGAATAGGGTATTGCTCATTTAAGAAGTTAACAAAATCTTCTTCGGGATGTGCCACGACGATATTACTGTAGTTTTGGGCTAATTCCTTGAGATTGAGTTTTTGCCGCCAGGATTCCACATCGCCATCCTGAAATAATTGAAACTTAACTTGATCGTTAACTAAATAGGATAATGCCAAAAAGAAACTAGGGGTATTATCGCTGATAACTATCGGCTTGGTCATGGAGTTTAAAACAGGGGCGATTTCTAGATTAGCTCCACTGGCTGTACCTCTTTGATCGTCTAAACCCGCATCAGAAGTTAACCCGAGAAATACACCTGATACTATACCTAGTAGCAGGAAAATTAGCAAGATTTGTTGTCCTAAATAGTGAAGCCAATTTTTTGGGGACTTTGAGCCGATATAACTGGCAATCAGGTACGATATAGCCATCTGCATTCCCAGAAAAACCGGTATATAATATCTGGCTTGTAGGGAGCGGATCGATGGTGTTAATAAGTCAGGTACAATTTGAAACAGTGTAGGAACAACAATCAAAGTTATTAGGAATAACCAAACTTTCGGCGAAGTGTATCGGATGAGATGGTAAAGAGAATAGATCGCTAATAATAAAATTAATAGATGAAAAGCCGATTCTAATCTGCCTTGGCGGTGAAAGAAATCCACGAATACATGGCCAGTATGACGGAATAAGGTTTGAGATATTTCGATGATATTAGTTTGAAACTGTCGATAGTACCGATTATTGCGATCAATTTTGTCTAGGTTGCTAAAAATCACGAATAGCCAAGGGCTAAATAAAACTAAGCTGCCAACAGCTGCCAATATATAGCTAACAACTGTTCTTGTAATTTTCAATCTCTCTAGAAGAATCACATATAAAGCTTGGGCGATGGCGACGGTAGCAGAAAATAAATGAGTATAAAAAGTCAAGGCTAAACTCAGGCTATACCAGAGCCAACTTTTAAGCGTATGTTTACGGATTGCTCGTAAAAGAGCAATTCCTGATAAAAGAATTGTCAATGTCCAGAGACTATACTGGGTGGTATTTTGAGCCACAAGCATCTGAAAGGGAGAAACAGCGAATAAAGCGATCGCTATCCAGCCTGTTAGGGAGGAATCGAACAATTCTAGGCATAACCAATAAAGGCAAGGAATGACTAAGATGCTTAAGAAAATCGAGAAAGTTCTGGCGGAATTTTAGATGGGGATTAACTGCATCCAGAAGCGCGCTGACAAATGGTATAGGGGAGGATGTTCTGGATTCCCCATCATAGAGCGCAAGGCATCGGATAGAGAGCGTTCGGAATGAGGATGTTGAAAATATTGTAGGTCTTTCCTGTCAATAATTTCACCGTTGAAAGCCTGCTCCCGCACATCTTGAGTCGTGTATCCCGAAAAACGCATGATACTTCTAACTTCATCGGCACTATAGACTTTTTGCTCTAAATTGAAAAATCGTAATCCCACACCGATTACTAAAATAGTGATAATCAAAAACTTTCCCAAATTAGCGGCTGATCGAGTAGGTAGATATTTTTTCTGATCCATCATAAGTTTATTTGTCCGTAGGTCATCAATCAACAAGAATTAATTGATAGTTGTTTTAAAAGTTTAATTGATTTCCAACCCAGCGATCTCAGCGATCGTGTAGGCTGGTCTGCCCTTAACTTCTTCGTAAATTCGCCCGATGTATTCCCCTAATATGCCGATACCAATCAATTGTACTGAACCCAAGAAAAACACAGCGATCAAGATAGTAGCTAAACCGGTAACGGGAGAGTCGGGTTGCTGCAGTCGCCAGTAGAGAACCAGTAAAGCCATAAACAGGGCAATTAAAGCGGAAAATAAGCCTAAATAAGTGGAAATACGCAGGGGAATCTTAGAAAAAGACACCAAGCTATTAATCGCTAAAGCTAGGGATTTTTTAAAAGTGTATTTGACTTCGCCAGCAAACCGGGGATCCCGCTCAAATTTAACAGCAGTTTGTCGGAAACCAATCCAAGCGCGCAAACCGCGAATATAACGATTCCGTTCTGGCATAGAATTTAATACTTCCACCACCTGACGATCCATCAGACAAAAATCCCCCGTGTCCGCAGGGATATCCACGTCGGCTAATTGTCGCAGCAATCTATAGAAAACGTAGGCAGTTAGGCGTTTAAACCAACTTTCTTTTTTCCGTTTTGTTCTCTGGGCGTAAACCACATGATAACCGGCTTGCCAAGACTCAATCATTTTGGGAATCAATTCCGGTGGATCTTGCAAGTCGGCATCGAGGACAACAATAACTTGACCCCTAGCGAAATTGAGTCCCGCCGTTACTGCTGCCTGATGGCCAAAGTTACGAGCAAAGCTAATGTAACAGACCCTAGCATCTCTTTCCTGTAGTTCCCGCATTAATTTTAAGGATCGGTCCCGACTGCCATCATTAATCAGAATCAGTTCCACAGAATCATCTAAACTATCCATGACGTCACTGACACGACGATAGAGTTCTGGAATGCTTTCTTCCTCGTTATAAATCGGAATAATTAGCGAGTATTTCGGCATTTTCGAGAGATTGAACGGACAAAAGCCGTGTTTTTATGGCGGCTGCTAAGCTAAATATTCTGCCAAAGTATCGCTTTTGTCAACTTAATAGATTACTGCTAAGCTGCATTGCATTTAAACTGCAGCAATGAAAGGGAGGCGATTTCAGCAATTCTCATTTTAAAAAGTAACAAGTGATACAGACAGAAACAAAGCTTTAAGCAAGCTACAAAATGCGCTCC
>NZ_JADBTF010000287.1:0-4343 GCF_020246295.1 Microcystis sp. M090S1
TCGAGAATTTGAAAATAAAGAAGAACTGGAAAAAGTAGTCAATCAGCTTTTAAATGAAGGGGGATTGATTATTAAATGGAGTAGAAAACTTAAAAATAAGGGTAATGCTGTCAATGTAACTTAAATGCGTAAAAGCTTATTAGGAACCGGCACAGGCAGTTTTGGTGCCGCCACTAACTTTACTGTGGGGACTGCTCCCCGTTCCGTGACGGTAGGGGACTTCAACGGCGACGGCAAATCCGATTTGGCTGTGGCGAACGCTAACAGCAGCAATGTCTCGGTGCTATTAGGAACCGGCACAGGCAGTTTTGGTGCCGCCACTAACTTTACTGTGGGGAATGGTCCCATTTCCGTGAGAGTAGGGGACTTTAACGGCGACGGCAAATCCGATTTGGCTACGACGAACGGTTCGGGCTACAACGTCTCAGTCATCCTCAATACCACCCCGAAAATCACCATCGCCCCCGGCACCAACCCCGTAGAAGGGGGAACCGTCGGCACCTTTATCATCAGCCTAGACACCCCCGCGCCCACGGGTGGGATAGTGGTCAACTTCAACACTACTGGCAGTACCGCCACCCTTGCCACCGACTATTCCTTCACTGCTGGCACAAATATCACCGCAGTAACCGCCAACACCTTCACCATCGCCGCCGGAGCCACCACCGCCACCCTCAACGTCGTCGCGGTATCCGATGCAGTAAATGACCCCAACGAAACCGTCAAAGTCAACCTGACATCGGGGGGAGACTACATCCTCGGTGCCAACTCCAGCGCCAGCTTTAATCCTGCTACTAACTTTTCCGTGGGGACTAATCCCCTTTCCGTGACGGTAGGGGACTTCAACGGCGACGGCAAATCCGATTTGGCTGTGGCGAACGCGTACAGCGGCAACGTCTCGGTGCTATTGGGAACCGGCACGGGTAGTTTTGGCACCGCCACTAACTTTGCTGTGGGGAGTGGTCCCTTTTCCGTGACGGTAGGGGACTTCAACAGCGACGGCAAATCCGATTTGGCTGTGGCGAACGCTAGCATCAACAACAACGTCTCAGTGCTATTAGGAACCGGCACGGGCAGTTTTGGACCCGCCACTAACTTTTCCGTGGGGAGTTTTCCCTTTTCCGTGACGGTAGGGGACTTCAACGGCGACGGCAAATCCGACTTGGCTGTGGCGAACCGTTACGGCAGCAACGTCTCAGTGCTATTAGGAACCGGCACGGGCAGTTTTGGACCCGCCACTAACTTTTCCGTGGGGAGTGGTCCCACTTCCGTGACGGTAGGGGACTTCAACGGCGATGGCAAATCCGATTTGGCTGTGGCGAACTTTAATAGCAACAACGTCTCGGTACTATTGGGAACCGGCACGGGTAGTTTTGGCACCGCCACTAACTTTGCTGTGGGGAGTAGTCCCCGTTCCGTGGCGGTAGGGGACTTCAACGGCGACGGCAAATCCGATTTGGCTGTGGCGAACTCTGTGAGCAATAACGTATCGGTGCTATTAGGAACCGGCACGGGTAGTTTTGGCACCGCCACTAACTTTACTGTGGGGACTGTTCCCCGTTCCGTGACAGTAGGGGACTTCAACGGCGACGGCAAATCCGATTTGGCTGTGGCGAACTCTGTGAGCAATAACGTATCGGTGCTATTAGGAACCGGCACGGGCAGTTTCGGCACCGCCACTAACTTTTCTGTGGGGAATGGTCCCCTTTCCGTGACGGTAGGGGACTTCAACGGCGACGGCAAATCCGATTTGGCTGCGGCGAACTTTTACAGCCACAACGTCTCGGTACTCCTCAATGCTGACCCCACTGCCACCGTCACCATTACCGATGTTTCTCAACCCGCAATTTCTCTTACTATCAACGACGTAACCCTTACCGAAGGCAATAGCGGCACCACTAACGCGGTCTTTACCGTGAGCCTTTCTAGTGCCGCCAGTACGGTTGTTAGCGTCAACTACGCCACCGCCAACGGTACAGCCACCGCCGGAACCGATTACACTGCTATTCCTACCACCACCTTAACCTTCAATCCGGGAGAAACTTCTAAAACGATTACAGTTGCAGTCAATGGCGATAACCAAGTTGAACTCAATGAGACATTTTTCCTCAATCTCAGCAATTTACAAGGAAATGGCAGTAATGTCACCTTAGCTGATAATCAGGGACAGGGAACGATTAATAACGATGACAGTGCATCTATTGCGATTAGTGATGTCACAATTACCGAAGGAAATAGTGGGACAACTAATGCAGTATTTACTGTCACTCTTTCTAATCCCGTCGATACAGCAGTAACGGTTAATTATGCCACAGCCAATGGAACCGCTACCACCGCAGACAATGATTATACGGCGATTGCTACTACTCCCTTAATCTTCAATGCTGGTGAGACTTCTAAGACGATTACTGTTGCTGTCAATGGCGATAACCAAGTTGAAAGTAACGAGACTTTCTTCGTCAATTTGAGTAACCTAAATGCTAATGGTCGCAACGTTACCATAGCCGATAACCAAGGACAAGGTACGATTACCAATGATGACAGGAGTACCTTCAAGAAAACCATAATTGGCGGGCCTGGTAATGACAACCTAATTGGTAGTCAGGGAGTAGATTACATCTTCGGTCGCGGAGGTAACGACACCCTCACAGGCGGAAACGGAGCCGATAGCTTCGTCTTCAATAATATAACCGAAGGAATTGATACAATAACAGACTGGGGAGTTGGTGGCGGCGATCGCATAGAAGTTTCAGCATCAGGGTTTGGTGGTAATTTGACGGCTAATGCTTTATTAGGCCAGTCTCAATTTATCTTAGGTAGTGCTGCATCAAATAACAATCACCGATTTATTTACAATAATTCAACCGGAGACTTATTCTTCGACTCCGATGGAATTGGCATCATTGCTCAACAAAAGCTGGCAATTTTAACAGGTGCACCTTCTCTAAGTGCTAGTGATATTTTTGTTTTTGCTTAGTACATTTGCTTGAAATCTCTTCAAGGCAAATAGCACTTTTTTTGCAAATAAATTCAACCTTTTTTAGTTTGGAAAGACAACAATGAAAACACTCCCCTTACACCTAGCGTTAACACTGCTTGCAACTCTCAGCGCTGTTTCCCCTGCGATCGCCGCTAGTTTTAGTGGACAATTATCTAATGTCACTCTTAAGCTGGATATCAGCCAATTATCGCTCATTGATTTTGAAAATGTCGGAGGGGAAAATTCATCTCTTCCTCAGCTAACAACCACAGGAACAGGAACCGCTCAAGGAACTTCAACTAACTCGACTTTTTGGGAGATTGATCCATCATCATTAAGTTTTATTCAGTTAAATTATGATGGTGGTAATATCTCAGGTCAATCTGGATTACAAGGTTTCGCCTCGGCTGTTGTTTCAGGAAACAGCAATAAACTCGCCATCACCAACAAAGGTAGTAGCGGACAGAATTTAACAATTCAAGGTAACTATTCTGTGAGTCTCAACACGCAAATTGTAGATCCATTATTCGAGTCGGCTCAAGCCGAATTTACTTTAAAATTCATGAAAGAGCCAGGAACAATTGTCAATAGTTTTAGTCAATTGATTGGTGGAAATAACTCATTCAGTGAGACCAAAAATTTTACTATTTCCTTGAACATTCAAGCTGGTGAGACAGTTTTCATAACATCAGATTTGTCAGGACAAGCGCAAGCACAGGCGCAAGCGCAGACGGTTCCCGAACCATCCTTAACTCTTCTGGGAATAGGAGTGGTTTTAGGCGCTCTACCTCTTCTCAAGGTGTAGGGTGCGTTAGGCGGCTATCAATTCCGTCAAAAAACCAAAATTAACAAGCCGCCGTAACGCACCACCTCTATCATTAAATTGGTGCGTTACGCTATCGCGCTTCACACCCTACTGGCTGCACAATTGCTTGCTCTACTTGATTGAGGTAATCAGATAAAAGTTTAAGCAGCATGATTTAATATTTGTTCTAATTCTTGACGCAAAGCAAGGTAATGACGATAATCGTTTGCCCATTCTATAAATATTATATCATCTGATAATGTTCCCTGATTGTATTGGTTATAAAAATCTTCGGAATCCATTTTATGTTGGTTCTCATAAACGCTAAGTCGCTTGGCAACAGCAATCAAAGCATCTAAAGATGATGTATATTGAATGGTCTGTTTACGCATTTTTCTTTTACTCCAAAATAGGGTTTGCTGAATAAATTTGAAATGTAGGCAAAGTAAAGGTTTTGGGGCTTTTCTCGCGAAACAGGTGCAAGATTTTGAGAGAATCGTCGTTCAAAACCTTGCGTCTTCATCGGCCCGCGTCCTGTAGGGGCGAAGCATTCGGGCA
>NZ_JADBTF010000288.1:0-2705 GCF_020246295.1 Microcystis sp. M090S1
CTACTTTTTTGTTGTTTCATTAATTCTTTTAAATCTTCTACTGACTCAACAATATCAATTTTGGGTACGACCGGCATCGCCAATTTATCCACTTAATCATCTTTTCTATAAGTATGCCATAGTTTTTGAAATTTGGTATTACAGAGCTTGAGTTAAAGCAATGTAAAACCAATAAACTACTCTAGATACAGTCAACGGTACAGCCATACTTACCACTTCTCACTCTTAGTATTGGAGGCACTCCCATAAAGAGGGCTATAATTAATCCTATAGACAGTCCCTCGAGAGCAACAATATGTTAAATGCAGTGGAATTTAAAGCCAAAATCAAACAAGGTATCATCGAAATTCCCGAAGAATACCAACAGGACTTGAGGGAAGACAGCGAAGTTCAAGTTATTGTGATCAAACAAAATAAAAAAATATCCACCACTGGAATCATTGCCGAATTAACTCAGAAACCCGTTGCTGTTAAAGGTATTCGTCAATTAAATCGGGAAGAAATTCATCAGCTATAATTATGATCAATTCTCTTTATTTTTGTGATTCTAACATATGGCTATACCGTCTTTTAATAGACCCAGAGTGTAACGATGCTGAAGAAATGCGAAAACGCAATCTAGCGAACGCTTTAACTAGCAGGTAAAATATCTTAATCAGTACGCAAATTATTAATGAAGTTTGCGCTGTTTTATCCAAAAAAGCTAAAATAACTGAAGTTCAAATTAGAGAAATTATCCAAGAATTTTACGATGGATGTGTTGTTATTCAACTTGATCGCAATATTATTTTAAGAGCCTCTGAACTCCGCACTCAATACAGTTTTTCTTTTTGGGATAGTTTAATTGTAGCTAGTGCCTTAGCAGCCGATGCTAGTATTCTTTGCTCTGAAGATATGCAGGATGGATTAATAATATCCAATCAACTAACTTTAATTAATCCCTTTTGATCAAGTTGATTATCAGTGTGATATTATTAAATTACTCATTTAATCAATAGTGATGAATAGGCAACAAAAGCGAGTTTTATCCCTATTTTCTGGCTGCGGGGGAATGGACTTAGGATTAGAGGGAGGTTTTTGGGTACACCAAGACTGTGTGAATGAAAATATTCATCGAGATTGGATAGTAGAAAGACGGGAACCATGGCTAAAACTACCGCGCACTACTTTTGAAACTGTCTTTGCTAATGATATAACTAAAGCTGCCCATAATGCTTGGATTCCCTACTTTGAAAAAAGAGGTAAAAAGAATGTATTTCACTTGGGGAGTATTGTAGATTTAGTCAAACAAGCAGAAAAAGGAGAGTTTCAGTTTCCCAGTAATATCGATGTAGTAACGGGAGGTTTTCCCTGTCAAGATTTTAGTGTTTCAGGAAAAAGAAAGGGGTTTAATTCTCACAAAAGTCACACGGGGAAACTGCTAGACGAGAGTGAAGATAGTTTTCAGGACAATCGCGGGAAACTCTATTATTGGATGAAGAGAGTTATTGAATTAACCTTACCTAAAGTTTTTATTGCTGAAAATGTCAAAGGTTTAATCTCTTTGGCCAATGTTAAAGATATAATTGAAGATGATTTTAGTGCCATTGGTAAAGATGGATATATAGTTATCCCTAAACTTCTCTTTGCTCCCGATTATGGAATTCCCCAAACTAGGGAAAGAATTATCTTTATCGGTTTAAATAAAACCTATTTAAAAGCGACAGCGATAGCACATCTAGAAAATCATGATATTTTTCCGCATCCAACCCATAAAGTTATTAAGCATCAATTAAATCTGTTTGAGTCAATATATCCTCTTAAAACTTACAGTACAGTGGGTCAGATATTATCAGGTTTAGCTGAACCGGAAGATGAGTTATTTGACCTCTCACAAAAAAGTTATTCAAAAGCTAAATATTATGGTAAAACTCAGGGACAAATCGAGGTTAATTTACAGGGTTTAGGTCCGACTATTCGCTCGGAACATCACGGTAATATTGAATTTAGGAGATTATCTTTAGAATTAGGGGGAAAGATAGTTAATGAGTTAGAAGCAGGGTTAAAAATGAGACGTTTAACTGTGCGGGAATGTGCGAGAATACAGACTTTTCCCGATGATTTTCAATTTGTGCGTCAACAAAATAAGGGAGATGGAAAATATTCACTTTCGGCTACGGATGGTTACAAATTAATTGGTAATGCTGTCCCACCTTTGCTTGTTTACCATATTGCTAGACACCTAGAACATCAATGGGATTATTTGTTTGAAGATATTTATTCAGTCAGCCAAAATTTATGTGTAGCATTGCCTTAATAATTGGGTGCATCTCATTTTTATAAATCTACTAAGTTGGGGTTTTTAAAGGGAACCTCTCTTTGAAAATTGGGCGTTACTTTCGATTTTATGACTCAATCCAAGCGTTTGGGGGGTAGAACCCCCAAACCCCTCGCGCATTTGCTTTTCGGTGAGATGCTTACACGCAGTTGTTAATATACTTGTACCAATTTAAGATTCACCAATAATTGCCGATTGTCGCTATTTCTGCAAATGTGAGATGCAACCTTAATAATTTCTGCTAATAATGTTTCTATACTTGCCATGGTTTACTAATCCTAAATTGAGAAAACAAATTATAATCTTTTTAGATGAACGTAGGTTGGGTTGAAGTATGAAACCCAACGCCCGATCATGTTACGCTACCGCTAACCCATCCTACAAATAA
>NZ_JADBTF010000289.1:0-12314 GCF_020246295.1 Microcystis sp. M090S1
AAACTACTCTAGCATACTAAAGTTAAATTGGCAACTATAGATTAGAGTTATTCTTAGTCGTGCTTCGCTGTTCTATGCTGGCGGAACTTTTCATCTCCGAGGTGAAACCGAGAGATGAAAAGCCGACATTATAGGTAAAAAAGGCAATTGCAGATACAGCAGTTATCTTAATGGTAAGGTACAAAGTTTTCTTTTTGGGGAACGGGGAACAGTAGCTGGTCGTCCAGAAATGATAGCAAATTAATTAGTTTACACTTCATCTCTTAGGGGTGGTAGTGACAGTGGCGGTGTCAAAGTTGCAAGTTTCTGTATTTAACCCCACCGGAGTTGGGGGAGCCGGATCTGGGTCGAGGAAGTTTGAGCATTTGTACTAAAATTTCCCCGACGCAGTTTAAATGCAGTACAACCCAGCACATCTCAATTGTATTTTAGTCGCGGATTTCAGGATAATTGGCCTCTCAGTCCCGCTACTGCGAGAAAAATTGCTATTTAGTCCTTCTTTACTTTAAGTTAAGAAACTTATCTAAGGCTAGAACCATATTTGGCGGCCAACGTCGCACGCTTTTTACCCAATCGAGGTCTTGATAGCGGGTATCCATGCCGACGGCGGCTACCCAATTGCTTTCCGCCTCTCCCTGTTGTCCTTGAGTCCATAAAACGGCGCTTAAGGCCGCTCTGACATCGGGAAACATGGGGTATTTGCGGGCAATATTCCGCATTTTTTGGACTGCTTCTGGATATCTGCCCAATTCGTACAGGGCCAGAGCCAGATTAGCTTGCGCCCAGGCAAAATTCGGGGCTAGTTGGGTAGCTTGGCGATAGTCTTTGACGGCGGCTTCCCAGTCCCCTAAACCGCCTTCGGCGTTGCCGCGATTGTTATAGGCAAAGGCATCATTGGGATCCAGTTCTAAAACTTTATTATAATCGGCGATCGCTTCTTGATATTTGCCTTCTCCCTCTAAAGCGGTGCCGCGATTGAGGTAGGGATCGGGGGCATCGGGGGCAATGGCGATCGCTTGGTTAAAATCAGCGATCGCATCCTCTAATTTATTGAGACTGACTCTGGCATTGCCGCGATTACTCCAGACGGCGGGATTAGTGGGGAATTTGGCGACTAATTGGGTCCAATAGCTTTCGGCCTGGGCGTAATCCCCTTTTTCTGTGGCTTCTAGGGCTTTTTCGGCGATAACTTCCCCTTCTCTAATCTGTTCTTCGCTAATAGTCGGGCTATCGGCATAAGCCGCTATGGGTAGGGCAAAAAAGAGCAATAGACTCAATACACAAGCGGTGATCCAACGCATAATTACTTCATAATTTGTTACTTAATCTTTTCTCAATCTACCCTACTTAGGTGAACTCTGCTCTAGATAGTCTTGATAGCCTAGTCGTTGAAGATTGCTTTGTTTTTCGAGGACGGAATCGGTGAGGGATTGACGATAGGCGATAACTTGCTCTAAAAGATCGGCATTACCGGTGGCGAGAATTTGAACCGCTAAAAGTCCGGCATTTTTGGCATTACCGATCGCCACCGTGGCCACGGGAATGCCTGCGGGCATCTGTACAATTGAATAGAGAGAGTCTAACCCTTGTAAAGTGCGCGTGACTACGGGAACCCCAATCACGGGTAAGGGGGTTAAAGATGCCACCATCCCGGGTAAATGGGCAGCGCCGCCGGCTCCGGCGATAATCACTTTTATTCCCCTCTTATGAGCGTTTTTGGCGTATTCAAACATTTTTTCGGGGGTACGATGGGCCGAGACAATGGCGACTTCGTGGCTAATCTGAAAAACCTCTAAAACTGCGATCGCTTCTTTCATGGTGGGTAAGTCGGAATCACTGCCCATAATTACACCCACTAGGGGCGATGCTGTCACCATAGTTACTAGAAAATAATATTTCCCCTAAATTGTATCGGGATCGATGCCTAATTCTCGCAATTTTTGGGCCAATTTTTCTTTAGCTTGTCGTTCCCTTTCTTTCTCTAAAAGAGCCTGTTCTTTCTCTAAAATAGCCTGTTCTTTTGCCTGTCGTTGCTGTAACTCAGCTTCTTGAGGAGTGGGGACTAATTGACCATCGGCGGTAAAATAACGCAGTTTACGGTCAAATATGCCTAAATATAATCCTAACTGTTCACTCCATAAATAACCTTGGTCATTGGGAGAAATGGCTTGATATTGTCCCTCAATTAGTCTAAATCCTTGCAATTCTAAAGTATTGGGATCGAACCAAAAATAATTAGGAGTGCGAAAGGTATTCTGATAGAGAATTTTCTTGTTATTGCGGTCAATATTGGCCGTAGAATCGGAGAGAATCTCGACAATTACATCTGGATATTTACCCTGTTCTCCCCAAACTACCCAACTTTTGCGGGGACGCTTTTCGGTATCTAAAACCACAAAAAAATCAGGACCACAGAAATCGCGCTTTTTTAGTTGTTCCTCGTTGTAGTAGATGGTTAGATTTCCCGAAGCGTAGTAATCACTCCTCTCGCGCCATAATAATTCTAGACAACTAAGGAGAATGATGATCTGTTGCAGATGTAGATCACTTTCCAATGGTGGTTCATCACTCCATAAATCTGTGGGGGGATAGGTGACATCTGGGATAATGTCTAGGGCTGTCATGACTTTTTCCCGGTATTTTAGGATTGATTAATTATAGCTTTTTACCACTACTTTAGAGATGGTGCAGGGGGATTTTTGCCCCTAACTTAATTCTAGACCTTGACCGATCGCCTTCCGGACTTTATCCTAGCGCCATCGACACTTATCGATGGTAGAAAAGAAACCCCACCTTTAATCTACATGGGGACAAAAGACTAATTATTATTTGATTGTAATGGGGGTGAGGGACAAGGACAGGGCGATTGCTAACGCCGTTTCTAAACTAAAGCCTGACTGCAAATAATGATGGGAATTGGTTGCTCCTCACCTTGCAAGCGGCGGCGATCTAACCAGTCCCGCATCTCATGTTGGCTGTATAATTTCTTCAGTTCGCTAAACAAAGCTTCTCCTGTCAGGCTACGGCGCTTAATCAGGTTTAACTCGCGCTTGAGTACAGTGGTAATCGGTTGGCGAAAGGCCTGTTCTAATAGGTTAACCTGCTTGCGGATTTCTTCATCCTGCGTGGTTTTGAACAGCAGTCCCAATTCTCGCAAGATGTATCGCTGTGCTTGAGTCAAGGAACGGCTGTACTCCCGTTCAGATTGGCGGTGCTGGACTTCTTGGGCAAATTTAACCTTGACTTGCATGACTGCTTGGTTGTAATTTTTGGGCAGCGGCAGTGATGCTTCTTCTGGGTTGGTTTTGAGCATTCCTAAAATGCGGGCAATATCTTTGGATCTGATCTCTCCCCGTTCATCGAGCCAATATAATTGCTGGTAGCCCTTCCAATCTTTGCGGTTAGGATAAGAAGCTTCACAGAAGACAATTATGCCCTTATTGAGAGAAAAGCGAGCCGTTCGGATGCCGTGAGGCAGGTTAGCTATCCGTTCGTATTCAGCCGGATTTTCTCTGTGGAGTTGTCTGAGAATTTCTTCGGCTTCATTGAGGTCGAGAAATTCTCCCTCATCTTCAAACAAACTTAATTGATGGCTGCCACTTTTTTCATAAATCGCATACATAGCCTCTTCGTTAAGCTGTTCCGTTGGGTCAAGAATTGCCGCATCCTCACCGATGGTTTCATGAATTTCTTGAATGCGGTTTTTGAGTTTTTGTCGTAATCCTAGATTCCGCTCTAATCCCGTCTCTGGGAGAAAATTAAAGCCGTAAACCACATCATTCTCGCTGCCAATCCGATCAATCCGACCAAACCTTTGAATAAGTCGGACGGGATTCCAATGCAGGTCATAATTAACAATCAGGTTGCCATCTTGTAGGTTTAAACCTTCGGCTAAAACATCGGTAGCAATTAAAGTCTTGATTTCCGACTCTCCCTGTTGTAATTTATAGTATTTGTTGGCTTTGGGGGCAAATCTTCCCACTACCCGCGCCTTATTTTTATCGCCACTGTAGATGACTTCTAGATCGTCTCGATCGCCGTTAGGATTGAGGTTTTGATATAAGTAAGAGGCGGTATCAGCATACTGAGTAAAAATGAGGCACTTGCTATCTTGCAGCGGAGGTTTATTCAACCAATTTTTGAGAGTTTGTAATTTCGCATCTTTGTCTGGGGTAATTGGCTCAACTAAGTGCAAAATTTTCTCTAGCAATTGGATGTCATGCTCAAGATGTTTCTGTAATATTGTGGCATCAAAATCAGCTATATCATACTTCCCAGATGCCTGACGCAAAGCATCGATAATGTCTTGTTCTTCCCCATTGTTTGGCTCATAGAGAATTGCCTGAGCTTCTTCTCCGGCGGGGATAATTCCTTGGCGTAAAGCTTCTCGAAAGCGTTGATGGACTTGCAGTAATTTCTTAACAGTTTGTTGGAAGGCATAAACGCTAGATTCAAAGCGTTTGAATAACAGAACTCGCATCAGTCCTCTTAGATTTGCCCCCCCAGTTTGTAAACTGAGTAATGGTTCTTGTTTGCGCTTATTTGGTAATACATAATTTCCCAAACCATAACGAGCATAGCAAAGTTCATTTTTACGAGGGTTGGCCGGTTGCCGTTGGCGAGATTTCCCTAAATATTGGCGCAGTTCTTGATAAAGTCCTTGATAGGTATCTTCAATACTATATTCAATGGTTTGTAGTTCTCTTTTGGGAAAGAACTGATGCTTACCACCCACAATAACGTAAGCGCGTTGATTTCCGTTTAAATAATCCTTGAAATTGTCTGAATCTACGGGTTTATGAGTCTTGGCATCAAAGCCATACCAGCGCAAAATGTGGTTGCGAGTGCGCCGGATCAAGATGTTAGATAACAAGTCAGGTAACTGTTTTTCCCCTTTCTCTACTAATCTAAAATACTCTTTTAGATCGGGCGGATCTATGGGTAAATCTGTCTTATCATCTTGATGAAAGAGCCTAATCTGATGGTAAATATCCCAAGCACTTTTATTGCGAGGAGTTGCTGTTAAAAAACAGCATTGTCTCCCGGCGGCTAAAAAGGCTTCGACGATTTTATATCTTTGGGTTGCGGCATTCCGCAGGTTATGACTTTCATCAATTAAGATAAAATCTCGATCTTTGTATTTAAAATCTTCTAATAAAACTCTGATGCCACTGGTTTCATCTTCCCGCAGCAATCCCATCGATAAAACGCGGGCGTTAAGTTGATAAATTTCGTTGTAGCGTTCCCACATTTCCACCAGTGGCGCTGGACAAATAATGAGGGGGCGGGCTTTTTCCACTTGTTCAAAGCGTTTGACAATGGCAGCACCAATAAAGCTTTTTCCTAGTCCTACCACATCGGAAACGAAACAACCTCCGTACTCGCGGATGAGTTTGATCGCTTGGTTAACTGCTACTTTTTGAAAGTCTGCTAGTTTCTCGGTAATTTCGTTATCTATCATCATGTCGCTGGCAGTTTCTTCTGTCAATCGATCGCGCACGAGCATATAGAGAGTTTTCATATAGATGTCGTAGGGACGTACTGGCATCATCGCCCAAGACTGTTTTAAAGACTGCATCAGTGTTTCATCAAATTCTGTTGCTTCCTGCCAAAGTTGATTGAACCATTCTGTTAAACTGGCATGATTTTCATTACCGTGAACGATAACATTAAGTTCGGTATTGTGGGAAATTCCTGATAAAGTAAGGTTAGAAGAACCAACGATAGCAAGGCCTTTTTCTTGACGTTCCAAAGGTTGTCCCTGCTGGTTATAAATTGTCCCGTAGTCGAAGATATAGGCTTTAGCGTGGAGTCGCCCTTTAGTATAAACTCGCACCTGAAGGCGTTTTTCTTCAATCATTTGAACCAGATTTTTTACTAAGGTTTCTGTTTGATCTGTTTGGTCCATCAGTTCGACGCTGGAACGAATATTGTCGGCGGTTTCTGTTGCCATCTGCTTGCGTTCTGTCCGTTTGGGGTATTCTTGTGCCTCTAGATGGTCTTTAATTAGTTCTAAGCGGCGGTAGCCTTCTGCTAATTGTTCGATGGTTTCCCGGTTGCTGGTGTTGCCAATCAGGAGGCGCATTTGTGGGATGGTGGCGAGACGAGGTGCGATCGCAGTAAAGCCGGAGAGGAAGAAGTAACCGACGGCAAAATGAGCGGCTTCTGAAGAGTGAAGAATTTGGTTGATGTTATCGACTAATTTTTGCTGGCGATTGTCGATGATGTCGTGGGTAGGCATAGTTCAATTTTTGAATTTTAGGGCTGTAACCAGTTTTCTATTACTAGATTAGAAATATTTTCAAAATGACGAGTATTATCGGTTACTAAAATATCCTGCCGAGAACGAGCAACGCTTGCGATTAAAGCATCTAACTGTCCTGTTGGTTTGCCAATTTTTCTAAGTTCAGATTGAATTTTGCCAAATTCGATTGCAGCTTGTTGATCAAAAGCTATTATCGGTAACTGGTTGGCAAATCTAGTTAATGTATCTAAGTTACGTTCTAGCTGAGTTGAGCAATAAACTCCTTTATATAGCTCCCCTAAGACTAAAGTGGACAGGTAAGATTCCTGATACTTAAGTCTAAAATGTGAAACGACCGTCAGATTCCCTTTGAGAATGGCAATACGGATGTTAGTATCCAGTAAATACATGAATTTTCGGCTTAATCATCGAATTTAATTTCCACACCTAGATCGGCATGGCGTTCTTGGTCAATTTCAGAAAAAATATCATCGAGTTCTGGTTGATTTTTCCATACTCCAATAAGAGTTTCTAAGTCTTCCCACAATAATTTTTTTTGAATTAAATTATCGGGGATTGACCGAGAAATTTTTACGCCATTAGGAAGAGATAAATCCTCTAATAGCTCGATAGTATTGCCTTTGATAATTCCTTGTATTTTCATGGTAGTTTAGGATAAAGCTTGCTCAACTAAGACGGCAGTTTCACGATCTAGAATAGAGAGAGTTTCTTGAATTAATTCTATTGGTAATTCTAATGTTTTATAATTTGTTTTTCCATTTTATTTGTACTCCTAATTAATGGCATATTCTGTGAATTTTCGTTTAAATGGAGAGTGAAATCCGATGACAATATCTGTTTTAGGAATTCCTAGTTCAACTAACTTTTCAGCCACCGAAATTTCTGTGTTGTTCTGTTGAATATAAACTTTGTTGTTAATAATATCTAAATGTAAAAGACATCCATAAATCCAATGATTATTATGCCAACCAACTTGTACTAATAAATAATGTTTTCTCAGATCGTCAAAGATTATTTCTAGGGAAATTTCACTAGACTGCTGAATTTTAGCTTGTTCTTCAATTAGGGATTTAACTAATTCACTGTAGTTGATTGCCATTCTACGATCTCCTCTATTTCAGGGTTATAGACAATAATTTTGATTTGATAATGTTCTAGAATTCTTTGAACAAAACGGCTATGACAAAACACTTCATAAGTATCATTAGGGATGGCTAAGTATAGGGTTCTATCAGGTTCAATTTCTGAAAGAGCAAAACGGTAGTTAAGATATTGTCCACAGGCTAAATGTAGTTCTGTAACAATTGAATCTCTTAAGAAACTTTTGATTTCAATGGCAACTTTTTCTCGTTCTTTTTGTGCTGCAATAACTTTTTCTGCACCTAAGTCCACATAAAAGTTAACATCTTCAAACTCTAGGGTAAAAGGATCATGGGTAATCGTCCAACCTGCTTTTATGAGTGCATTTCGGACAGCATGGTGAAAGGTATCTTTAGCTGGCATATCCTGATTTTAGCAGGTTTTCCTAATTTTAGCATCTTGTAACAATCTTAAGGTTCACAGTCTAGGAAATCCTTCTTGTTATTTCTCCTCTTCTGTGATGATTTCAGATACCCGACTTCTTTAAGAAGTTGACTTCATTTTCCATTGTAGCTTAAAGCCGTCCTAAAAGGACGGGGTTTTAAACCCAAATTTTCGATAAGATAAGTGTAGGTTAAAATTAAGGGTATGAGGGTTCGTGAGGTTATCCGTCGCCTAATTGATGATAGTTGGTTGCAAGTTTCGCAAAAAGGAAGCCATCGTCAGTTTAAACACCCTGTCAAGCTGAGTAAAGTTACCGTTCCTTGTAAACTGTCAGATGATATACCTATCGGAACTTACAAAAACATTCTACGGCAAGCTGAATTGGAGGGTTGAATGACTGAATTGAATAGTATGGTTGTGGTTAAGGATAACGCTATTGAAATAGAGCGTCAAGAAGAGTTAAAAGACTTCCTCCAAGAACAAGAACAACAAGTTCTTGAGCAATTCAAACCGGGTACATTCGGATGTCATGAGTTACTTGACAGAACAGCGATGGTTAGTGATTCCTTGGAGCGTTTTATTGTTTCCCATCCAGCTTGTGTACAAAACCCTGAATGGTACGCCCTAGCAAGACAAGCTGCTGAGGCTCTACATATTCTCTATCAAAAAGTTGGTGCAGTGCATCTTAATGGAGACTAAGGTTTTGACTAGCAAGAGAGGTTAAGTAGGTAGGTGTTAAAAACTTTCAGATCCCCCCGCCTATCGGCACCCCCCTTATCAAGGGGGGCAGGGGGGATCGGACCTAAAATCCATTTTTAACTTAATTATAACCAGCTACTTAATAAAGAAATCGAAATTGTTTTCCTCAACTTAATCTACTAATTTTGCTTAAGTATTTTTTTGTTTAACATAGTTCTGTGATGATTTCAGATACCTTTAAGAAGTCGAGTATCTGTGATGATTTCAGATACCCGACTTCTTTAATAATTCGGGTATCTAACCCCTTACAATCCATACAATGCCGCTACTCTCTCATCTATCTCTTTCTCCCATTCTTCACAGTTAACTCCTTTGGCATCTAAGCATTTTTGTACTAATTTGATGATGGGTTCTTTTTCAGATTCAGAAGCGAGAGGGATGGGTATTTTAGAAGTATAAATTGCTCTTAGCTCCAGTCGTCCTCCTTTATCTGCATCTCCCAAAGAAGAACATATATTTTTCAAATAATCCCAAACCATAGATGAATTAAGTAGCCCTAATAAATAAAGATCATTTACAGGAATAGTAAAAGTTTTGTCATTAGTAAATGCTCCCATTATATCAAAAGCAAACCTTGACTCTTTAGCAATTACAGGATAAACAATCTTAGGTTTTTCAAATTCTGCATAGTAAGCAACATTGTCTTGGATTTCATACCATTGATAACTGCCCGGTTTACGTCCTCTTGATTCCCTGCTACTACTCTTAGGCATTAAATCTAATTTCCATTGCTCTAAATATTTTTTTATAGCCGGATAGTCGTTAATATTAATTCCCCTTCTTGTAAAAATCAACCATTTATTTTGATAATTAATCCGCCATTTACGCACATCATCACCCACAGCTAAAGGTTTAATAATCTCTGCACTTTTAGGATCTTTAGCAATTAATTCTGCTCGTTTTGCACCATCAATCACAAAAGCTTGATTAAAACCAGTTTTAATACCATAATAAATCTGTCCGTTAACATACTTACTTAAAGTAATTCCCACTTTTTCCATTTTTTGCAAAATGTCAGCATTGTTACTATCTGTGAGCAACCAATTGGCTCCCTTAATCGCATCTTTTGGTAAATTCTGTCCAGTCTGTCTAATAATAGCTAAGACATCCGGATAAGGTTCTTCTAAGGATTTAACTTGAGTAAAAATCGGTAAATTACTAATTTTACTACTCTTTTGAGAGATAAAAATCATTGGGAAAGTGGCTGCGGTTGCAAAAACTGGCAATTCCCCAAAATCGGTAATACTTTTTACCTGACAAGTATCAGCGATATGCTCTCTTAACTTCTCCCCATACTTTGCCCGAAACCACTTATTAGAAGAAATAAAAGCTAACATTCCCCCAGTTTTAAGTAATTGTAAAGCTCTCGCATAAAAGAAACAATATAAATCCGATGTTCCCGTATAAACGCCCGGGTAAACCTGCTTTAAAGTTGGTTTTAAATCCTTAATTAATTCCTGTCTCACATAGGGGGGATTTGCTACCTGAATATCAAAACCTCCCTCCGCTAATACCTCGGCAAACTCCACCACCCAATCAAACCCTTTTGAGATAGCTTCCTTATCACTCGCAATCACAGAAGCACTGCCATGGGTTAATAAAGCAATCTGTTTCTTAACCTCATTAATCTCTTGCTCAAGACTTTGTTTATCACTGCCTAAATGCGCTCTTAAATACTTGGCTTTAGCTTCCCTAAACCGATGGATAAACTCCTCGCGCACCATCCCAGAACCTTGGGGATTAGGAGCAGTTAGACTATCTCCTGTTTCAATTTTAAACTTCAAATTGGGTAGCGGTGGCGGATTATCTCCCTCATATTCAACCGCTAAGGAAAGCCATAACCTTAAGCGAGCAATATTAACCGCAAAAGGATCGATATCAACTCCATAGATATTAGTTTCAATAATCTCTAACTTGCGCTGATAAACCGTTTTATAATCAATACCTTTAGTGGCAAATAAACACTGACGCAAATCTAATAACTCATGCAACATTCCCAATAAATAAGCTCCACTTCCACAGGCAGGATCACAGACTTTGACCTGTTTTAAGGTTTCTAAAACTGCCTCTGGATTCTTTAAGTTAATAGCATTATATTCGTCAACAAAAAGCTCAATCGCTTCTTTGTTTTCAGAAGTTAATTTACTGCTTAAATATCCCTTCAACGCCTCCCGACACATAAAAGAAACAATCGGTTTAGGTGTGTAATAACTGCCTGATTCATGTCTTCCCGTGACTAATTCCTCAAATACTTTTCCCAACATTTCTGGGTCCACTGCTACCTCCACATCAAGGGGTGTACTCTCAGTTACAGTGAAATTAAAATTACTAAAAAGGCCCTGTAAGATAACATCGATCGCCTGATCGGGTACTATTATATTAGGATTGCGGTCATCTTCATCCTGTTCAAATAATCCCCCATTAAGATAGGGAACTGTGCCGATTATTTGCCGAAGAAAACCACCGTTATTGATACTAATAATATCCGTTTGTTGGGGATTATTTAGTCCCGTAAAAAACAGATGAGTCAAGCGATTATGATAAAAGTTTTTGTCCGAGGTGCTGTTATCATTCTGATAATCCTGCCATAATGTTTCTAGATAGTCTGTTTGTTCGTTAAACTTCAGCCAACCCTTTTTCTGGATAAAAACAATAAACATCAGGCGATTAAATAGCTTCTGAGTAAATAGTCTTCTCTGGTCAGCATTAGGGATAGTTTTAGTAATTAATTGCTCAACTTTTTCAAAGACCGAGCGATACTGTTCAAAAAATTTCTTAGTAACTTTCTCAACATCAAAAGCTTCATCATGACGTTCCTGAATCGCTAAAGGAGACTCGGAACTAATATTATCTAAATCCAGTAAACTTAGGCGTTCTGTGGCGGTTCGTAACTGTTCCCCCGGACCCACTGTAATTCGCCGCAAGACTTGCCGTTTTTCTTGTTTAACATCATATTTAACATTGAGAAAATGCCACCGTTCTTGGTGGAAATCAGAGAAAACAAAGAGAGTGTAGGGATGGTTTTTTAGCAGTTGAGTAACGACAAGACGCTCTAAATTTAGCAGCAGTTGCTTAGAGTTGAGACGAGCATAGATAACCTGAAAATCTTCCCCCCCAGAAGCCAATAAAATTGGGTCTTCTGCTAATGCTTCTACTGCTTTATCCGGCCAATTGCGTCGGGACAGGGTTTGATTTTCTCGCTCGTAATTTAACTCAGACCAGAATAATTTTTTGAGCGCATCCAATCCTCTCAGGGATGAAAGAAGGTCATAAACTGACTGCCGAAGTTCAATATCACTCATAAGTTTTCTCACGACCTCTCATTTAGGTTTACTTTCTCTAGGTAGCTGGTTATAAATCCCCCCTTGATCCCTAGGGTTGATTCATGGCAGGGTTGATTCATGGTAGGGTTGATTCATGAATCAACCCTACCCTTAATAAGGGGGGTGTCTGATTTTAACACCTAACTATTTAGGACTTTTGCCACTTCAGTTAAATTGTATCGGGATCGATGCCTAATTCTCGTAGTTTTTGTGCCAATTTTTCCTTAGCCTGACCTTCCCTTTCTTTCTCTAAAAGAGCCTGTTCTTTCTCTAAAATAGCCTGTTCTTTGGCCAAAATAGCCTGTTCTTTGGCTAAAATAGCCTGTTCTTTTGCCTGTCGTTGCTGTAATTCCGCTTCTTGAGGAGTGGGGACTAATTGACCATTGGCGGTAAAATAACGCAGTTTACGGTCAAATATGCCTAAATATAATCCTAACTGTTCA